>CAYLIT010000089.1:0-6934 GCA_964383835.1 uncultured Eubacteriales bacterium | reverse complement strand
AGCATTGCACTCTCAACCAACATATGTACGCGCGCTTTCTTCATCTTTTTTACCTCCTATCGAAAAAGAAAGACCCTGCGCAGTATGTCAGCGCAGGGCCTAATAAAAGGCAAATATAGTTCCTACGTCGGCATTACCCGCATCAGGTTCATGGGTTAGACAGATTCATCTGCCCTCTCAGCCGAGTTTACTCAGCACCCCGTTTTTTAAGATGTGACTATATATTACTCCATCCGTTCCAGCTTTGTCAAGAGTTTTTTGAAATATTCCGGCAAAGGACTCTCAAAAATCAAATGCTCACCGGTGATGGGATGATCAAACCCCAACACTCTGGCATGAAGGCATTGCCCTTCGAAATCCAGATTGATGCCAGGAACCGTCCGACCGTAGACCATATCTCCAATCACAAAATGACCGATGGACGACAAATGCACGCGGATCTGATGGGTGCGCCCCGTTTCAAGTTTACATGCCAGATGCGAGAAGCCACGGTACTGCCGAAGGACTTCATAATGGGTCACCGCGCGCTTGGTGTTGCGGGCACCGACTGCCATCTTCTTGCGATCCTTTTGGCTTCGACCAATAGGAGCATCGACTGTTCCATTTTCTTCCGGCATCTTGCCGAAAACGACCGTTTCATAAACACGGTCAATGGAGTGGGTCTCAAATTGCGCCGAAAGCCCTTGGTGGGCGCGGTCATCTTTGGCGATCACCAGAAGACCGCTGGTATCTTTGTCGATTCGATGAACAATTCCCGGGCGCTTTTCGCCGTTAATTCCGGAAAGACTATCCTTACAATGTGCCAACAAGCCATTGACCAAAGTATCTCCGGTGTGACCGGGCGCAGGATGCACCACTACCCCTTTAGGCTTATTCAGAACAAGCAGATGCTCATCCTCATACAAAACGTCCAATTCCATCTCACAGGGCTCCGGGACACCGTCCTCCGGAGGCGGTACCGTCACGGAGATACGATCACCTAAGCGGGTGCGGTAGCTTTTGGATACCGTTTTATCGTTGACCAAAACCTCTCCGCTTTTGATCAAACCTTCGATGCGAGAGCGAGAAAGCTCCCGCAGACAGCCGGCCAAAAAAACATCCAGTCGCAGATCATCAGCATCTGCAATCAGATCAAACCGTTCCATCTGTAGATTCCTCTTTTTTCTTTTCTGTGTCAAAATCACTGGAAAAGAAGATATAGAAAGCTAAAATCACCGTACCACAGCAAACAAAGATATCTGCCACGTTAAAAACCGCAAACTGATAGCCCCAGAAATTAAAGGCAAAAAAGTCCACGACCTCCCCCAAAAAGATACGGTCGATCATATTTCCCACTCCCCCGCCGATCACCAGCGAAAGAGAGATGATTCCCCAGGTATTTTTTACGCGGCCGGAACAGAGCGCAAGAACAGCGCAGACGATCACGATGGTCGTAAAGACCATGAAGATCCAACGCTGGCCGGAAAGCATCCCAAAGGCCGCCCCGGTATTCCGCACATGAGTGAGCGAAAAGAAATCCCGGATCAACTCGATCGAATCATTTATGGGAATTTTTTTAACAACAATCAATTTGCTCACCTGATCCACCAAGACCAGGAACACAGATAAAAAGATCCAATAGAAACGCTTAAAAAACTTCAAAAAGCTTCTCCTTATTCGTCTTTATTGATATCGTAATCAATACCGAACTTCAAATTTTCAAACTTCAAAGGTTTTACAGCCGACTTCGACTCTTCCTTTTTTTCTTCCTTTTCCTTGAGTTTAAACTCCATAGTATTTCCATTGAGGTTCGATTCCTCCTCAACGGAAGGCGCGGGTTCAACGACAGGTTCTTCCTTTGCGGGGGCAGGCTCAGGCTGTTCCATCGGCTTTTCCTCTACAGGAGCAGGCTCTGCTTTTTCTTCTGCAGACTTGAAATCAGGAAGTTTAGAAATGGAGGTCAGATGAGCCTTATACAACTCAATAATAGTATTCTTAAACTCAGAAACCTCACCGTGTAAATAGTCCAGCTTCTGCTGTTCCACATTAGTTTCAGAGCGAATACGAGCGATCTCCTGAGCAGACTTCGCCTGCTCGGCTTCGATCTCGGCGCGGCAACGTTCCTGGGCCGCACGGACTGCATCAGCAGATTCGCGCTCGGATTTCTGCAGAATTGCTCTTGCCTGCTCCTCGGCTGCAGAGATGATCTCAGCAGCTCTGGCCTTGCTGGAGACCTCCACCTCCTTTTCGCGAAGCTCGATCTCGCGAAGCGTAGTTTCATTCAACTTCTGCGCATTGATAATGGCGGTTTTCAAAAACTCTTCGTCCTTCTTGTAATCCTCGATCTTTGCAAGGCAGACCTTGAGTTTTTCCACCAATTCGTTATTTTCGTTATAGAGTTTACGGTAATCCGCCTCTAATTCATCCAAAAAGGCATCTACCTCATCGCGGCGATAGCCGCCCAAAACACTCTGTTCAAATTCTTTCGATTGGATCGCGTCGGGGGTCAACATCTTAAATATCCTCCTAAATATATTTTCGGCATACCAAAACTGCGCGGCCCTTTCGGGTCAGATCATCACATTCAACAATGATCCATTTTCCGATCCCACGAATCACCACACAATCTCCTGCATGCACTTCTTTTGTTTTTTTCACTAAAAGGGTATGGTTTACGGAAACAAACTTCCCATCGATCAAGCGGGTTGCCTGTTCGCGGGATGTCTTAGCCAATCCACCTACCACAGCATCCGCCCGCAGGGACGCAATTGTGATACGAAGATACTCAAAATGAGGCTCCGGTATCTCATACAACGGAGGAGCCTCGGTCAATTTCACATTTTGCCGGCCGACAGACGTGATATTTTGAATCAAAAACTCTTTGATATGATCGGCAACAAAAAACAACACCTGACCGTCGCGAACAATAATGTCTCCCAAAACGTCGCGACGAATACCGGAGCCCATCAAGGCACCCAAAACATCTCGATTGGACAGTGAGGACAGATCACCGCCTGTGACCCGTAACAATGATATGGGAAAGCAAAGCCGTAAGGTTTCTTCATCGTAAGAAGAAACCGCCAGCATCTTTCTCTCACAGGATTCATGACCGCCGTAAAGCAAATGGGATGCACCAAAACTTCGGCAGATCGCCGCCGCTTCGACGCACTCCTCCGGGGTGAGAAAGCCGGAAAAGACCATCGTCTCACCCACGGATTCCCTGTGGATCATATCCTCGATCCGAGCAGCAAACAAAGACCGCTCGTTCATCCCAGATACCCCGCCAACCAGCTGATCAGGGAAACCAGCAGACGCAACAAGAAGAACAAAATCAACGGCGAAAAATCAACCGGCGAATTCTGAAAATAATAATATCGATTCAAAAAATTCCGAATCGGCACAAGCGGTGGTTCGGCGATTGCCGCCAGAACACGGATAAACTTGTTGCGGGGATCACGGATAAACCAAGTGGACAAACAGTATAACAGCATGATCGCTGCATAAATACTGACGATCCGGCTTAAAACGTACGCAAGGATATAAAGCAACTTAATATTCCTCTTCCTTCAATTCATCCGCCAGTTCACCCTGAAGACCGACATTACGAGGGGTAACGGCATAAGTACTGTGCGCCACGCGCTGAAGATCGCCGCCCTGCGCATAAACAACACCGCTCAAAAAGTCCAGGATACGCTGAGCCATTTCTTTACTGCAATTTTCAAGATTCAGCAATACGGCGCGGTTACCCAGAATATGATCTGCAACAGTGCGAGCATCGCTGTAATCGTTCGATTTAATGATCACCATATTGACCTGACCTTTGGAAGAAGCGTTTGAAGCGGTTCTTGCCGCAGGGGCGCGATAAGTTTCACGTTTCACAGGAGTATCTTCAGCAACGCCGGCCACCTCTTCGGTTGCTTCGTCGCCGTCAACAATATCACTATCGTCGGGAATCCCGATTACCGCCTTCAGTTTGTCCCATTTACTCACAATGTTATACCTCCAGATTTAATTTCTTGGGCCGAAGATCCCTCGACCGATCCGAATAAAGGTACTGCCGGCTTCAATTGCATCTTCGTAATCGCCGGACATACCCATAGATAGAATATCCATACTAATATTATCTATCTTTTTAGCGCTTATGTCAACCGACATTTGCTTCATTTTCAAAAAATATTCACGATTTTGATGCTTTTCAACAGCAATTGGCGGAATGCACATCAAACCACGCACCTTGATTCCCTGTAAAGTAGAAACACTTTTCAGCAATGTGAGGATGTCCTCGGGAGCCACACCGGCTTTGGATTCCTCCCCGCCGATATTCACCTCAATCAGCACATCTTGAACCTTACCGATCGCCTCTGCTCTTTTTGCAATCTCCTGCGCCAGCCGCAGAGAATCAACCGAATGGATCAGATCTACTTTATCGATGATGTATTTCACCTTATTGGTCTGCAGATGACCGATCAGATGGATCGTCACGCCTTCCTTATTTAAGTGATCGTACTTTTCCATTAGTTCCTGTACACGGTTTTCACCGATATGACGCACTCCGCAGGAGATAACGTAGTTGATCTCGTCCACCGTTCTGGTTTTGGTAACCGCAAGAAGCTGTGTATCGTGTCCAGACAGCTCTGCACGGATCTTTTCAATATTTTGTTTGATCGTTTCCGTTGACATCAAGAGACCGCCTTTCCGTCGTAAAGATCAGATCCCTTATAGACCACCTGATCGTAGATACGCAGACCGCCACTTTCGGCCGCATTATATTCTATTACCGCATTAACGCCGTCATTATAAAGAATATTCACTTTTCTGTAACGCAGCAGAAGACCGACCTTCACAAAAACGCCATCCTCTCCATCCACCTTACGCAAAGCACTCTGACGAACCAAAATGCCGGAATAATCTCTGACGATCAGATTAATTTCCTCCTGGCGAAGGGTGAGAATGTTATCAAATATAACCGAAGATGATAGAATAACAACGCATTCTTCCCCATCTTTGCGAATATCCGCCACCGTACATTTTATGCGGTCGGCGCCAAAGGAAGGAATCTTAATATAGACGATATCCTTGACCTCCAAACGATCCACAAGTTCCGTTTTCACCCTAATTGCAACAGACCAGGAATTATCATAGACCATCTTTCCCAAAAGCTCCCCTTCCTCGCCGGAATTCTCACAAAGCTTTTTCGCTTCATCGTAATTTTCCACCGTCAGGTTTTCGAGGCATTCGGAGTTTAATTGATCCTCTAAACCATCTGTACCCAAGGAAAAATACCCGCTTTCATCCGTACGAATTGTCTGAACACTGCTCCCGGCAGAGGCCTTCAGCGAAGAAAGCTCGCCACGCAGTTCATCCAACAGCGTATCGTAGCTCACAAGATCCCCGGAAGCAATTTTTTTCTTCATGATATTGATGACCATATCTTCGGCTCTGCCAAAGGAATCACCGGCATTACCACGCTTGGAATAAAGCGCGATCTGGCTCAAATCACCGTAGATCTCCTGATCGATGCTATCGGCGGCGCTTTGATAAGAGCCGCTGTTTGCCAGTACTTCTTCATAGGTGGCGATCTTATCCTCTACCTCGCGGATCTCCTTACGCACCTTGGCTGAGTACTCATCAGCATAAACACGGGCAATAACCCCACCTACGGCAATACGTTCGCCTTCACTTCGAACAACATCCAGATACTCATAACCGGATTTACCTACCGTTTTTTCGTTGCGAAAAAAGATTCCGGTAGCCTTGACAACCTCCTCCATCTCACCCATCACAGCACTTTCAGTCTTGATGGAAACGAAATTATATTTATAAAGCTGGTAGCCGATCACAACAACCGCAAATACCGATAAAACACCGATAATGATCTTAATAAATCCAAGACCGCTGTTTTTCATTCGTCTCCTCCTTTCAAAAATGCCGCGCACGTTTTGACGGCACGATCCAAAAGTTCCGTATCAGAAAGCTCGTCCCGATATAGCCACTGAACCTCTTTATTTCTACCAAACCAGGTCAATTGACGTTTGGCGTAGTTTCTGCTTTTTTGTTTCACAAGTTCCAGCGCCTGATCAATACTTCCGCCGCACTCCAACGCATCGATCACCTCTTTATATCCGATCGCCGCACGCGCAGTAGAAGAAAGAGTATACCTCCGCATAAGGTCGTCAATTTCCTCCAGCAACCCGTTTTCACGCATCAGATCGACCCGTTGGTCGATCCGATCGTATAACAGACTACGATCCCTGAAATTCAGTCCTAACCAAAGCACCTGATAAGGACTGGTCCGCTTGCTTTCCAGCTGAAGTTCCGAGAGTTTTCGTCCGGTAGACTCCAGCACCTCTAAACCGCGGATCACCCGCTTTACATCATTGGGATGCAGTTTTTCAGCAAGAGATGGATCTTTTTCTCGCAGCAGCGCATAAACCGCTTCTCCCCCCTGCTCTGTCACCATGACTTGATACTTTTCACGTACAGAGGCTTTGAGAGGGATATCAAAAAAATCCGTATTTCCCAGCAGGTGATCGATATATAAGCCGGTCCCACCGCAAAGAACGGGGATGCAGTTTCGCTGTGCAAGATCTTTCAATACACGCCCAGCATCCCGCACATAGGTAGCCACATTGTAGGTATCCTCAACACTTACATGACCCATCAGATGATGCGAGATGCCTTTGCGCTCTTCCATCGAAGGCTTGGCGGTTCCAATACTCATTTCACGGTAGATCTGCATCGAATCAGCAGACACCACTTCACCGCCAAAACGGGCGGCCAATGCAACAGATAATCCTGTTTTACCGGAGGCGGTAGGACCTACAACTGCAATGATCTTTTGCTTCTCCACACCTATATCCTCTTAAATGCTTTTTCGATTTCTTTTTTACTGTAAGCGATCATCACGGGACGACCGTGGGCACATTGGTCCACCTCATCATCCCGGATCAGTTGT
>CAYLIT010000088.1:0-6946 GCA_964383835.1 uncultured Eubacteriales bacterium | reverse complement strand
AATTAACGGGTCCTTCTTTCATGATGCTGTTTAATTTTCAAAGTCCGTTGCTTTCCCGCATTTTTACTAGGTTTTCGACCCTCTTGGATCGACCCCCCTATTTTCGGGCGCCCATATATAATACCACTCCGAAATTCATTTGTCAACACTTTTTTTAATTTTTTTCGGATTATTTTTATTGTTGCCAAAATCTGGCGTTTTATTCATTAAAAACGAATCCTTCTTGCGATTCTGCGGCGACGACGATTGTTATTCTGCCATACCATATAAATAATGTAGACAATGATGAGAAGTATCAGGACCACCGTGACGATACGCACGATGGTATTGCTGAAGAACTGCCGGATCAAATGGAGATAGTACAGAATATTGCTACGCTCTAAAGCGGTACTGGCCACCAGGTTGACGGTGCCGTATTCCACGCCGTCTTTTTTAAGAGTGACGGTGCCCAGCACGTCCCCCACCGCGATGGGGGCGTAGGCCACCTCTTCTGTTTGGATGACCCGCTCAAAGGTGTCGATATCCACGTCGTCTGCCACCACGGCCTCGATGGCCTTTTCGGGAATCAGCATCACGTAATCGCTTTTGGCACAAAGCTCCACGCCGATCTCGCAGACGGAGGTGGTCTCGGTCAGCAGGGTCTGGATGCCGAAATTGCTGTAGGCCCACTTGAACAGGCTGATGGAATCCTCGAACACCGGGTTGGTCTCCAACTCGTAGTCGGCGTTCATCATGACGCAGAGATATTCCATCCCTTTATACCGGGCGGTGGAGATGAGGTTATAGCCGGCAGCGGTGGTACTGCCGGTCTTGCCGGCTACCGCATACTTATAGTAGTTGCCGGAGTTCATCCGGATCAGCTGGTTGGTGGAGATCAAGGTCCGAGACTCGTTCTTATTGGTAGCGGGCAGACGGTAGCTGCTGGCGCTCAGGTAGGGCAGCAGACGCTCGTCGGCGAACACCTTCTTTGCCATGATGGACATATCCCGGGCGGTGGTATAGTGATTTTCATCGGTGAGGCCGTGGGTATTGACGAAATGGGTGTTGGTCATCCCCCATTCGGCGGCCTTTTCGTTCATTTTTTCCACAAAGGCAGAGATGCTGCCGCAAAGGTGGATGGCCAGAGCGTTGGTACCCTCGTTAGCGCTGGAGATGGCGATGCCGTACAAAACGTCCTCCAGCACGATGACCTCCTCGTCCTTCAGCCCCATATTAGAGCTGCCGATCACCAGGTCGGCATAGGATTCCTTTTTATCAAAGGTCAGGGTATCCTTCAGATCGGTGATCAGGTCGATGGCCACCGCCATGGTCATCAGCTTGGTGGTGGAGGCGGGATAGATCTGCTCGTCGGGGTTCTTTTCATAAATAGTGGCGCCGGTATTCATGCTGATCAGCATGACGTTTTCGGCCTTGACCTGGGGCGTATCCTCAATGGCGGACGCCGCCGGAACGCAGGATACCAATAAAATCAACATTATTATAATCGAAAGAATTCGTTTCATATAGACCTCCTGTAGAATGGGGTAACTTTTATTATAATATATATGAAGAAAAAAATCAATTCCCCAAATACTCAAATCGACACTGCGAAGCGGATTTTAAAAAATTCTAATTATTATATAAAATCCGTCGTTTTTGTTGTATAATGGTAATCAAAGACTTTCAATTTTTGATTTGATATTATTTTGAGCGAGGAAAAACATGAAGACGATTTTTACAAACGGAATTATCCTGTGGAACGGGGCGGAACTTGAAGGCTACGAGCTCCTGATAGAGGGAGATAAGATTGTCGATATTCTTGACGAGGAATACACCGGTGATGCGGAAGTCATCGACGTAAAAGGCGCCTATATCAGCCCCGGCTGGATCGAACTGCATACCCACGGTATTGCCGGAGAGGATTTTATGGATGCAGACCCTGAGGGAATGGTCCGTGCCCTGGAGGCCTATGCCCGCCACGGCGTGACGAGCGTTTATCCCACCACCCTGAGCGCCCCCTTTGAAGAGATCCGCCGATCCCTGGAGGCCATGGCGACCATCAAAGACTATCAGGGCGGCGCCGCCTTTTTGGGTGCACATTTAGAGGGGCCGTACTTTGCGCCCTCTCAAAGAGGAGCTCAGCCCCAGGAGGCTCTTTGTACTCCTGCAGACAAGGAATACGAGCAGCTGTTAAAAGACTTTCCCTTTATCGCCCGGATCGACACCGCCCCCGAGCTTGCCGGCAGTGCCGAATTAGCCGACTATATGAAAGCCAACAACAAGATCTGCGGCATTGCCCACACCGATGCCAATGCAGAGGTCATCTGCAACGCAAAAGAGGGGCAATATCCCATCGCCACCCATCTTTATTCGGGAATGTCCGGCGTGCATCGGGAAAACGGGCATCGCATTGCCGGCGCAGTAGAGGCTTGCCTGTTGCGGGATGATATCTTTTGCGAAGCCATCTGCGACGGTATCCACCTGCCCGCCGAGCTCTTGAAGCTGATCTATAAGGTCAAAGGCGCAGAAAAAATGATCCTGGTATCCGACTCCATCCGTGGCGCAGAGCTCCCCGAAAGCAGTACCTTTATCATGGGCAATCGGGAGACCGGCTACGAAGCCTTTGTTTCGGAGGGTGTGGCCTGGATCCCCGACCACACCGCCTATGCAGGAAGCGTTGCCACCTATGATCGGCTGATCCGTACCGCCGTCACCGTTGCCGATATTCCGCTGGTGGATGCGGTGCGGATGGCCACCGAGGCCCCCGCCCGGGTGATGGGCCTTGCCAACAAGGGCCGCCTGGAGCCGGGCTTTGATGCAGATATCACTATTTTCGACAAAGATTTTTCCGTTCTCTACACCGTTGTGGGCGGCAAAATCGTTCATAAAAAAGGAGAATAACCATGAGAATGATCGTGTCCGAAACCGCACAGGAAATGGGGAAAAAAGCCGCCGCCCTGGCAGCAAAATTGATGAACGATTATATCCGGCGGCGGAACTGCACCCGGGTGATCCTTTCCACCGGCGCTTCGCAGTTCGAATTCCTTGACGCGCTGGTAAAGGAGGACGTGGACTGGTCTAAGGTAGAGGTGTTCCACCTGGATGAATATATCGGCCTGCCTGCCGATCACCCTGCCAGCTTCCGTAAGTATATCAAGGAACGGTTTGCCGACCGTGTTCACCCCAAGGCGGTGTACTACGTAGAGCCCGAAGGGGATATCGAAGCAAATATTGCCGTATTGACCCAAAAGCTCAAGGAAGCGCCCATTGACGTTGCCTTCATCGACATTGGCGATAACGGACAAATCGCTTTTAATGATCCTCCGGCAGATTTCGAGACCGAAGCTTCTTATATCGTGGTGGAGCTGGACGAAAAATGCCGCCGTCAGCAGTTGGGCGAGGGCTGGTTTTCCACCCTGGACGACGTCCCCCGTCAAGCCATCTCTATGACGGTAAGCCAGATCGTGCAAGCCAAGTGTATCATCTCGGTGGTTCCCCATGCGGGCAAGGCGCAGGTCATCAAGGCAACCGTGGAAAACGACCTGACCCCCGCCATTCCCGCCACCATGCTGAAACGGCATAAAGCCTGGTTCCTTTACGTAGATCAGAACTCTGCTTCGATGATCGATACAGAAAAATACGTTCTCAAAGCAGAGGATCTGCCTATCCGTGAGATTTCGCCGGAGGACGGCCATTATTTCTTCGGCTATTATGATCTGCAGCCCTACGATTCCGCCGGCAAGCGGCATCTTTGCCATAAGGTTCAGTTTGTGGACCGCCTGCCCGAGGCAGACGATATCGCAGAGTTGGGTTACATTGATTTAGAAACCCGCAAGTTCCATAAGATCGCCGAAACCACCGCCTGGAATTTTCAGCAGGGTGCCATGCTCCAGTGGTATGGGGACGATCGCATTCTTTACAATATCCGCACCGAAGAGGGCTTCAAGACCGCCATCACCCATTGCGAGACGGGTGAAACGGTAACCTTCCCCCGCCCCTCTGCCAACGTTTCGGCAGACGGACGGCATTCCCTTTCTATCAACCTCAGCCGTGTGTTTGATTTCCGGCCCGGCTACGGCTACGTCGGCATCCCCGACCCTGCCAAGGATATCAAGGCGCCGGACAACGACGGTGTATGGCTGCAGGATCTTAAGACCGGCGAAACCAAGCTGATCGTCACCTACGAGCAGATCGCCCGGGAGTTCCCCCAGCCGCCCCATTCCGAAGGAAAATTGGTGGTCAACCATATTACCTTCAACCCGGCGGGAGATCGCTTCTTGATGCTGGTACGGGATTTCCCCGAACCCCCCAGAAAAAAGCACCAGACCCTGCTGTTGACTTCAGATTTAGAGGGCAACCTCTTTAAGCTGACCGATTATGAAGTCAATTCCCACTATCATTGGAAGAATGATCGGGAGCTGGTTATGTTCTATTCCAGCGCCACCGAGCCCAGCGGTCTTTACTACATGACCGACTTCACCGAAAAGCGGGAGCGCATCCCCAACCCCAATCTGCAGGGAGATATCCATTGTCTTTACTCCCCCGACCGCCGCTATATCATCGGTGACGGCTACCCCGATATCCTGGAATGCAAGCGTTCCCTGGTCTTCTATGACACCAAGACCGGCGACTACCGCCTGCTGGCACGGGTGTACTCCAACGAGTTCCCCCTCACCGACCTTAGGTGTGACCTTCATGCTCGCTGGAGAAGGGATGGCAAACGCATCTCCTTTGACAGCAACGCCACCGGCCGCCGCACCATCCAGGAAATTGATATGGAAGAATTCCTGAAATAATAAAGATTCCCCTATAGGCATTTGCCCATAGGGGAATCTTTATTATTTAGAATATCGTTTGCCGATCAGGCGATCATAGGTCAAAAGCCGATGAGCATTTTTGAGATAGGCCACGTCGTCGGTCTCGGGCATGGTCAATCGGACGTTATAATAAGGGGTCTTTTGGTGCTGTTCCAACAGCCAGTTCATATAGGGGGTGCGATCGGCATCGCCGGAGAGGGCAGCGGCAGAGAGCAGGTAATAGGAGCTGATCTCGTTGGTTCCGTCCTTTTGGAACACCCCATCCTGCAGATCATAGTTGCCGTAAACCACGTAGGGGGTGCCGTACATGACCTTACGGTGCTCATGATCCCAATCGCCGTTCTTAAAAAGACCGCTGGCCTCGTAGGCGGCATAGTTTCCGCCCAAGGTAGGCAAGTGGTCGCCGAAAAAGATCAGGATGGTCTCTTTTTCCCGGCTGTCGATATAGTTGACCAGCTTTTCCAGCGCTTGGGTGGAATGGTAGACCCCCTGAGCATAGGTGTTGACGGTCTGCAACAGCTCACCCTCCATGGTGGTACTCTCCACCGTCAGCTCGTACTCCTCCAAGGGATAGTAGGTCTGGTGATTTTCCATGGACAGGGCAAACAGGAAGGTGGGATCCTTTTCGTTGTTCTCTAACTGCTGAATAATGGCATCCACAAAGCTGTCGTCGCTGAAATAACCCCGTTCATAGGTGACGTTTTCCGCCCCCAACTGCTCGGTCAGCTCCTGCTGTCCGTAAAACTCATCAAATCCGATAAAGGGATAGGCCTGATTGCGATTATAAAAGGATTTATCATACGGATGCAACGCCACCGTTTTATAACCGTTATCCTTATACGCCGAAACGTAGGAGGGAACCTCGTCCTTGGCGTATAGATAGGGCGATGCACCGGATGGCAGATAGTCGGTGGTCAGACCGGTAAGAACATCAAACTCCGGCCGCACCGTACCGCCGCCGATAGCGGTGGTATAAAGGGTACCGCCGTAGGCATTGTCACGAGCACAGAGTTCATCGTAAAAATACAGCGGGTCGGTAGAAAAGGTGGTGCCCTCTAATTTGCGGACGTCCCAATAGCTTTCGCACAAAAAGACGATGATATCCGGGTCGGTCTTACCGTCGGTAGCGGTGTAGCCATCCAAAAGAGCGCCGACCGCTTCTTCGGTATAATCCTCCGGCTCAGCCACCCGCATGGTGGCAATGTTCAGGTAAAAGCCGCCCAAAAAGCCGTTGGCACGGTAGTTGCTGGACTGCAGGCTGGTGTCCATAAAATTCATGCCGAACTTGGCAAAATTCACTTCAGCGCTGTTGGGGTGCAAAAAGCCAATCAACAGCAGAGGCAACGCCACACAGCCCGCCACCCGATACCATACGTGCCGCACGCCCCGGGGCAGCTCACGCCGCCACAGCCAAAGCGCCACGATATAAAAAGTCAATAACACCGGCAACAAATAGGCCCACCAGGGCATCATCACCTTGACGAAGCTTAAAAGCTCCCCCATCTTGCCGGTCATGGTAAAGTCCATCGGCACGAAGGGATCGCCGTTCAGATCCTGTTTCAGATAATTGACGATACCGGCGGCCTGATAGAGTACACCCAACACCAATGCCGCCACCCAGCTTTTGCGAAAGGCCAGCAAAAAGGTGCCGTAAAGGATGGCTGTCAGCCCAAGCCCCATCGCCAGCGGCAAGGGCCGCTCGGTGATAAAGGTCAGCATCTCCCCCGGGGAACGGAAATTATACATTTCCAACAGCGCCCATATAAACAGCACGAACCCTGCGCTGAACACCCAGCCAAGGATCCGCAGAACCGGGGAGCCGGTCAGTTTATTTCGAATTGTTTCAATCAGTTTTTTCATCTGCACCGTCCATTATTTTAAACTTATGTTTAGGATACCCTTTTAGCGTAGCATAATTTATGAGGGAAGTCAATTTTTGGAATGTAAAATTTTGGTGAAGCCGCCTTTTATGCAACAACGCGAAGCGCGATTTAGAAAAATATTTCAAAAAAGACTTGCCAAAACCAAAAAAATCTATATAATAGATATATGCTGATAACAGTTGGCGCATTTCGGGGTGTAGCGCAGGTGGTAGCGCGCCTGGTTCGGGAGACCATACCGAACGGAGACCGATTTTCTTCCCGAATTGC
>CAYLIT010000087.1:0-7039 GCA_964383835.1 uncultured Eubacteriales bacterium | reverse complement strand
CTTTATCAAAAACACGCCTGTATCCCTGACCGTTCTCAGTCAAAATAAAGGGTTCATTTATAATATCTTTAATGGACAGATTTTTCTTACCCGCAAATTTTGAATTCGCACTTGCTACAAAGTGCATTGGAATAAGTTCTTCTTTTGCAATAACATAGTCCTTGTTATATAAATGTCCATCTAAAGTTATGATAAAGTCTGCCTCGTTGTGATCAAGCATACTAAGCATTACACCGGAGTCGCCTGTGGTAAAGCAAATCGAAATAGAAGGATACTTTTTGTGAAAATCCATATAGTTTGAGTTGATCATATCATCACAAATAGAGTCAGGTGTTACGATATGTATATGACCGGTAAGCTGTTCTTCCTTAGTTAAACTTTCTTTGAATTCATCTGTAAGCGCACGAACTCCATGAGCATAGGACACAAGCTCGCGCCCACGCTCAGTAAGTGTGATGGTGTGGTTAATTCTTTCAAACAAAAGACAACCAAGCTCTTCTTCTAACTGTTTTATCTGAAAAGAAATGGTTGATTGTGAATATCCAAGCTGTTCAGCCGCTTTGGTAAAACTTCCAAGTTCGGCAACGTGGATAAAGGTAATTAAATTACGTAATTCCATTGTATATCTCTCCAAATCGAAACTATCGATAGTTAATGTCAAAACCATTTATTTGACTAATGCTTGAATGTATTATATAATATACTCGTTAAAAATGCAACTAATCTTATGGGGGTTCCCGCTAATTTGTTTTTATATGAGGTGTTACAATGTATTTTGATGATATAAAATTAGGAATGACGGTAGAGATTGCACCTGCCGTTATTGAAAAAGAAAAGATGCTGTCCTTTGCTCGTGACTATGACAACATACCGCTTCACACCGATGAGGAATATGCAAAAATGACACCCTTTGGCAAACTGATTGCGCCGGGTGTCATGTCCTTTATGTCGGTATGGGCAAAATATTTAGAAGTAGATTTCTTTGGAGAGGAACTTCTTGCAGGTAAATCCACAAAAATTGAATGGCTAAAGCCCGTCTTCGCAAACGATATTCTGACAGGGAAAGCAACTATAACAAACCTTGTAAAACGCAATGCCAAAAACGGACTTGTAGAAATCACCATTGAAGCGTATAATCAAAAGGGCGAGTTGGTTTTAACCGACGTTACCGAAGCAATAGTAAAATGTAAATTATCGGAGAGATAAATATGGATTTTGAACAAATTGATTACCGAACGATATTCCGTAAGAAACTTTAAGTCTGAGCATTTGCCGCAGGAGGTTATCGATAAAATTTTTGAGGTGGGACACAAAGCACCGACCGGTTGTAATTATCGGCCTCAAAGGATTTTTGTACTCGCCAATCGGCTGACTGAATATCATTATGAAAAGTGGCCTATTTGCTATGCTATAGTTGCTGTTATCCCACTCGTTTTGCATATTATTCCGGTCAGGATAACTCCTTTTTTTCACTTTATTTTTTTCATAGCACAGTTAGGGCAAACGCCCTGCTTCTGTAAATAATCTTCCCCCCATTGATACATCGATTGAAGAATGGGGATCATGCTTTTGCCGAGATCGGTCAGCGCATACTCCACTTTAGGGGGAACCACCGGGTAAACGGTTCGGGTGATCAGACCATCTGCTTCTAATTCTCGCAATTGCTGGGTCAGCATTTTCGGGGTGGCCTCCGGGATCTTTTTCTGCAGCTCTCCGTAGCGCAAAGGTGCGTCAGTCAAAAACCATAAGAGTAAGGCCTTGTATTTACCGCCGATCAACCGTATTGTTTCGCCCACCGGGCAATGAGTTTCCTGCATTTTCATTCCTCACTATCTTTTTGGGTAGTATCTTACATTTTAGTGCATACTTGCAATTAAGATATTATAAGTGTATCATAAGAATAGAAAAATATCAACCGAAAGGGTGATAGTGTGAAAAAAGAATTTGATATTACCGGCATGACCTGTGCCGCCTGCGCCGCACGTATTGAACGGGTGGTACGGCGTATCGAAGGTGTGTCGTCAGCGACCGTCAACCTGGCGACCGAACGCTTGAGCGTTGAGGCCGAGAATAACGTTTTTTCGTCCGTGGTGACTGCGGTGGAGAAGGCTGGGTTCGGTGCTGTTCCTCATAAGAAAAACGCCGCAAACGGCGATAAAACGGCCGTGAAGGTGCGTTCTATGCGCACAAAACTGATTCTTGCCGCCTGCTTTACGATCCCGCTGTTTTATTTGGCGATGGGTCCCATGATCGGCTTGCCGGTTCCGAGTTTTCTTTCTCCGGATAGCAATCCTTTGCCGTATGCGTTGGCGCAGATGTGCCTGGTGATCCCGGTGATGATCGTGGGTTGGAGGTTTTATGCAGTTGGGTATTCTGCGCTGTTTCGCGGCAGTCCCAATATGGATAGCCTGATCGCCGTCGGAACCACAGCCTCTTTTGGTTACAGTATTTATTCCTTGGTGCGGATCGCAGGCGGGAATCACCATGCGGTCCATGAACTTTATTTTGAATCCTGTGGTGTAATTATTACGCTCATCCTGTTGGGTAAAACGTTAGAAACGATTTCTAAGGGTAAAACCTCTCAAGCAATTAAAAGCTTAATGCAGTTGGTACCGGCCACGACGTTCGTGATCCGTGACGGCAATGAACTGGAAGTACCAACCTCTAAATTGTTGATGACAGACGTTTTGATCCTCAAGCCGGGCAGCCGTATCCCTGCAGACGGTACGGTGATCACAGGGCATTCTACCGTAGATGAATCCATGCTCACCGGTGAAAGCTTGCCGGTTGAAAAAGGAGCCGGGAGCCCGGTTTATGCCGGCTCTATCAATCAAAGCGGCTCCTTGCAGGTGGAGATTGCCAAGGTCGGCGAGGATACGGCTCTTGGCGGTATGATTCGAATGGTTGAAGAGGCGCAGGGAACCAAGGCTCCAATCGCTCGTCTGGCGGATGTGGTGTCCGGTTATTTTGTACCGACGGTTATGATCATCGGTGCACTGGCGGCAGCCGCTTGGAAAATCGGCGGTGAAAGCTGGGGCTTTGCTCTCTTGATCTTGGTGTCGGTATTGGTTATCGCCTGTCCTTGCGCCTTGGGCTTGGCGACACCTACTGCTATAATGGTGGGAATTGGAAAGGGTGCAGAGCTTGGCATTCTCTTTAAAAACGGCGAAGCAGTAGAAGAACTGCACCGTATTCAAACGGTGGTGTTGGATAAAACCGGTACTTTGACTACCGGCAAACCGGTTTTGACCGATTTTATTCCTATTGCCGACTTTGATCGCCGGGATTTGCTGATATTGACCGCTTCTGCAGAGCGTTCCTCTGAACACCCCTTGGGCCGTGCAGTATTGGAGCAAGCAGAGGCTGAGGGGCTGGAATTGCTCGATTCGACCGGGTTCGAAAACATTGCCGGCTACGGTGTTAAAGCCGTTGTTGACGGTAAAGAACTCTTGGTTGGAAACGAACGGATGATGAAAGAACACAAACTGGATTTTTCCGTTTTGCAAAAAGAACTGGATCATCTGACCGGCGAAGGTAAGACGCCCGTTTATATCGCTGTAGACGGAGTACCGTCCGGTATTGCAGCTATTGCCGATACCCTTAAGGAAGATAGTGCGGCCGCCGTACGTAAACTGCAGGAGCAGGGAATCGAGGTGGTTATGCTGACCGGCGATGCCCGCCGAACTGCCGAAGCGATCGCAAAAGAAGCCGGAATTACCGAGATCCGTGCCGAAGTTCTGCCCGGTGACAAAGCGGCGGTGATCAAGGAACTGCAGGCCATGGGCAAGAAGGTGGCAATGGTAGGGGACGGCATCAACGATGCACCCGCTCTTGCTACGGCAGACGTTGGGATCGCTATCGGCTCCGGTACCGACATTGCCATGGAGTCTGCGGGCGTGGTGCTGATGCACAGTACCCTTTCAGCAGTTCCTACGGCGATGAAACTGTCCCGTGCCACCATCCGTAATATCAAACAAAACCTGTTTTGGGCCTTTGCCTATAACACCTTAGGGATCCCCGTTGCCGCAGGTCTTTTGCATCTTTTCGGCGGTCCGTTGCTCAATCCCATGATCGGTGCGGCGGCTATGTCCCTGTCGTCTGTTTCTGTGTTGACAAACGCTTTGCGTTTACGATATTTTAAGGAGGAAAAATAAATGACTTTTAAAGTAGATGGAATGATGTGTATGCACTGTGTCAATAGCGTGACCGATGCTCTGAATGCACTGGAGGGGATCACCGACGTTCAGGTAGATCTTCCCACAAAAACCGTTTCTTTCGAGGGGGATGCTGAAAAAGCAAAAGCCGCCATCGAAGATCTGGGATTTGACGTTGAATAATAAAAAGGCGCATCTCATTCACTCATTTAGAGATGCGCTTTTTAGATCAAAATTCTGTTTTTAAATCTCTTGTAAAAAGTCTGGTCAAAGCATCTTGCGGTTCAGCGTTTTCGAAAAGAATACGGTAGACCGTTTCGCAGATGGGGAGTTCCACGTCGTACTTTTTAGAAAGGTTTACCAAAGCCTGAACTGTATAGTAGCCTTCTGCCAAATGGTCAAAGGCTTCTTTTTTAATAAAGGCTTCACCAAATCGGCGGTTGTGGCTATAGGGCGAAAAGACTGTGGCACCGTAGTCGCCCAGGTGGCAAAGACCGTAGGCAGAAAGGGGATTGCCGCCCATCTTCTCGATAAGCCGTGAGATCTCTCGGGTGCCTCTGGCGGTCAAGGCTCCTTTAAGGGAGCTGAGGCCAAAGCCATCCAGCATTCCGGCGGCAATACCGATAACGTTCTTGGCGGCCGCACCGACCTCATTACCAATCAGATCATCGCCGTAATAAAAACGGATCAAAGGCCCGGAAAAGGCTTGGATCAGCCGATCCTTTGCGTCGTTATCCTTGCTGTCAATGACCATACAATTCGGGATTCCTTGGTAGAATTCCTGTACGTGTCCGGGCCCCAGCCATACGGCTACCGGGCAGTCAGCGGGCAGATTTTCCTCTGCGATTTGTGAAAGCCGACGTCCGGTTTCGATCTCAATGCCTTTCATGCAAAGAACAACGGTTTTTCCGGATAGGGTGAGCAATCAAACTTGAACACCGTTTTGAAAAGGTGTTTTTTCGCTCACTCATTGTTAAAATACTCGCCAATACGGCAGTATTGGCTGCGTTTTATGCCTCGATTGAACAAAAAAACACTCTTTTCAAAATCTTTGACCGCAAAGCGAGAAGATTTTGTGGGATTTTTGCTCAATTTGGATGAAGCAAGGCTGTCGCCTTGCGAGAACAAATTGGGTGAAAAGCACCGAAATATGCCGCTTTGCGGCGGGTTCAAGTTTAATTGCTCACCCTAGCCGATAAGTATTCAACTCATCGAATAGACCTTGTAAATTCTGTGCTCCTACAGAGATTACAATGACCTCTGCAGCTTCAAGACAGGTAAGGTCGGTAGAAAGATTGACGGAGCGGGGAAGGGTCAGCAATTCATTTTTACGATCTTTCAAAAAGGCCTGCATTTTGGCGGATCCGGTTCTGCCATATAAGGTGAGCTGGTGGCCGAGGGTATCCAGATACCAGGTGATCAAAGAGCCCCAACGACCGCAGCCGATTACTGTGATTTTCATGCAGCATACCTCACGAAATGAAACAGCAACGAACAAAACTGTTCGTTGCTGTTCGTTTTTTGAAAATTTTCAATGGTTTTTTGAGCGTTTTTAAGCACTTTTTAAGCGTTTTTTAAGGCTTTTTTACACTTTTTTAACACCCAAGGTAACCTTCTCGCCGTTGATATCCCATTCCTTGGAGAATTCAGGAGCGATTTGATTCTCCATCAATTGATCGGCAAGGGTGCTTTCGGCAACCTCTGCAAAGTCCTCTTTCAGAAGAACTAACAGCTTATCGTTGCCGTTGATGAAGATCTCAATGTGATCCATTACTTCAAAGCCGGAATCCTTACGCATGGTCTGGATCTTAGAGATGATCTCACGGATCATACCCTCACGAACCAGTTCTTCGGTGAGCTGAATATCCAGAACAACGGTCACACCCTTATCCTTGGCGGTAAAGAAGCCTTCTTTCTGGGCGATATTGATCAAAAGATCTTCGGTCTCCAGCTTGACCTGTCCGCCGGGCAGCTCGAGGACCAGAGCACCGCACTCATCCAATTCAGCCTTGGCGGCAGCGCCGTCGATCTCGGCCAGGGCGGTACGGATCTCGTTCAACTGCTTACCGTACTTAGGGCCAACGGTCTTGAGCTGAGGTTTAAATTCATAAGAAATGAATTCACTGAGGCTTTCCTTAAAGGAAACTGCCTTGACGTTCAGCTCATCCTTAATGATCTCGATGAACTCTTCGCCCAAGCCTTCGGTGCTTTCTACGTACATACAAGCCAGAGGCTGACGGTTCTTTCTGCCGGAGCCGTTACGGGCGGAACGACCCAGAACAACAATGTTCAAAAGGCGATCCATATCGTTTTCCAAAGCGGTATCGATGCGATCTTCTTCTACAGCGGGGAAGTCACAGAGATGGATGCTTTCGGGAGCATCCTTATCGATACTGCGAACGATATTCTGATAAATGTTTTCAGCCATGAAGGGAATCATGGGAGCGGCGGCCTTGGCGGTCACCACTAAAGCGTGGTAAAGGGTCATATAAGCGGCGATCTTATCGTCGGTCATTTCGGGCACCCAATAACGCTCACGTCCACGACGAACGTACCAGTTACTCAGATCGTCCACAAAGCTTTCCAGTGCACGGGCGGCTTCGGGGATGCGGTAGTTTTCAAGGTTGGTATCCACGTCCTTGACCATGGTGTTGAGCTTGGAAAGGATCCAGCGATCCATAACGGTCAGCTTGCAATCGGCAAGATTATATTTGGTAGCATCGAACTTATCGATATTGGCATAGAGTACAAAGAACGCATAAGTGTTCCAAAGGGTACCCATGAACTTGCGCTGACCCTCGGTTACGGCCTTACCGTGGAAACGGTTGGGCAGCCAGGGAGCAGAGTTGGTATAGAAATACCAGCGGATGGCGTCGGCACCGTAG
>CAYLIT010000086.1:0-7057 GCA_964383835.1 uncultured Eubacteriales bacterium | reverse complement strand
TTACTTATTATCGCACTGACATAAAGGGTACCGTTACGTTTTATACGGACGGTGAAGTCATAAAGGAGGCAACAGAATGAACCAATATGGAATTGATCGTTTTGAGGGAAATGTCGCTGTTTTAGTAGATGCCGAAGGAATGGCAATTACGGTTGAGCGTGGGTTATTACCGCCCGGAGCCAGAGAAGGTGATATCGTTATGTACGATGGAGAAAACTATCACACCAACGAAGCGGAAACGGCCGAGAAGCGGGCAGAGTCCAGGTCGCTGATCGACGAGCTTTTTAAATAAGAAATAGAATAATTTTGAAAAAACCTTCATATCCATATACAAACGAGTATGGAAGTATGGAGGTTTTTTTAATGACCAACGCAAGTATTTATCAGGATATAGCGAACCGAACGGGCGGCGATATCTATATCGGTGTTGTGGGACCGGTTCGAACCGGGAAATCAACTTTTATCAAGAAATTCATGGAAAATCTGGTGATTCCCAATATCACCAACGATTACAAGCGAGAGCGCGCTATTGATGAATTGCCACAATCTGCCGCCGGTAAAACGATCATGACAACGGAGCCAAAGTTTATTCCCGATGAAGCTGCAGAGATCGTGATGGAGGATCATACGAGGTTTAACGTCAGGCTGATCGATTGCGTTGGCTATGTAGTCGATGGTGCGATGGGACAGAACGAAAACGGCGAAGCCCGTATGGTGGAAACCCCTTGGAGCGATGAGAAAATGGAGTTTCAGCAGGCGGCTGAAATGGGGACACATAAAGTGATCTGTGAGCATTCGACCATCGGCTTGGTGATCACCACAGATGGCAGTATCGGCGAGATCTCGAGGGATGATTATGTTGAGGCGGAGCAACGGATCATCGCAGAATTGAAGGCAATTGATAAGCCTTTTGCCGTGCTGGTCAACTCCATGTTTCCGGAAAGCGACAGTGCGCGCGAATTAAAAGAGCGTTTGATGCAGCAATACGATGTACCGGTTATGACTGTAAACTGTCTGGAACTGGATCGAGAAAAAATACTATCGATCATACAAACGGTTTTGTTGGAGTTCCCGATCAAAGAGATCCAGGTGGAATTGCCTTCCTGGGTGGATGGTTTGGAAAAAGACCATTGGCTGAAACGGGAGGTATACTCCAGCTTATTGGAAAGCGCCAAGGGAATTGACCGTGTACGGACCGTGAAAAAGATGGTGATGGATCTTGAAAAGCAAGAACGTCTTACCAGGTGTGAGATCGAAAACGTTGATTTGGGAGAGGGAAGTGCCGGGCTGAAAATCGAACTGAAACCGGAACTTTATTATAATGTGCTCAGCGAAGCTGCGGGTGTGAGGATCGAAAATGACGGTGATCTGGTATCGATGATCAAAGAGCTTTCTGCCGCAACGCGTGAGTATGAGAAGATGAAGGATGCTTTTGCTGAAGCGCGCTCCAAAGGGTATGGGATCGTGTTTCCCTCTATGGAGGAAATGACCTTGAGTGAACCGCAGGTATTTAAGCAAGGAGGACGCTTTGGGGTGAAGCTTTCTGCTGAGGCACCATCTTATCATATTATTCAGGCAAATATTCAAACGGAGATCTCGCCTATCGTGGGTAGTGAAAAACAGTCTGAGGAGTTGATCGATTACCTGCTGAAGGATTTTGAAGAGGATCCTTCAAAAATCTGGGAATCCAACATCTTCGGCAAATCCGTACATGATCTTGTAAATGAAGGTTTGCATAATAAATTGTCAAAAATGCCGGATGAATCCCGGTTTAAATTACAGGAAACGCTTTCCAGAATCATCAACGAAGGCAGTGCCGGTCTGATCTGCATAATTCTTTAAATACAGCGCATACTGACCTATGAGGTGAGTGAAAATGAACAGTGAAGCAAAAGCGTTTTTTGATACTTTACCAAATTGGCTTCGGGAGAATATTCTTCAATCAGGTGTAACCTTCAACACGCGAAACGAGCTGGAAGCGATCGCCAGAAATTTTTCGGCCGAACGCCGCGAGAAGCCCGACAATATGTGACTGCTATAATGCCGAAGAGCAACCGCGCTCTTCGGCATTATTATTTTGACATTTTATCTGAATTGTCGTATAATGGTCCTCGAGGGGAGGGCATGCTGTGGCAAATCGCTATTTGATGTGGACATTGAGCACGTTTGTGGTGGCATTGTTGCTCTTTACCTTGATTTCATTTCGATGGATCTTGATTTTATCGGCAATCTTTCTTTTGGCGCTGATTCCTGCCGCTATTTTAAAATATTCATTCAAAAAACTGTTGTTTCCATGCATGGTTTCGTTCATCGTAGCGGCGGTGTTTTTCTCGTGGTCTGATCTGAAAATGAGTGAGATTCAATCCGAACTTATCGATAGTGAAACCGAAATAACCGGTGAGATCACGGATATTGGAACAAACGCAGCCGGGAATTTGGTTCGCTATAAGGTCTGTTTGCGTTCGTTTGGTGAGAATTCCGTTTCAAAATATGACCGTGTTTATATCAATTTATACTGTGATGCAGATGAGGTGCATTTACCCGGTAGTGTTGTAGAGGGGAAACTTAGTTTCTTTGAATCCCCCGTCGATTACGGCGCAGGGAGAGAAGATCGAATTCTTTTAAGCGCCATACAGGAGCAGGACCTCTTGAAGTTTTCAGAACCTCAAGAGGGTGTTGTGGAATCTCTTTACGGGCTTCGCGTTAGATTTCAGGATCATATTTCTTTTGGAAATGATAAAACACAAGCTCTTCTTCGTTCTGTATGCTTTGGCGATACTGATTCGTTGGATTCTGCGCTGAATGTTTCTTTACGTCGAATCGGTCTAACCCATGTGACCTCGGTAAGCGGATTACATCTAACGTTTACGGTGCTACTATTCAATTTTTTACTGATCGCCGTTGGATTGCATTACCGTGTCCGATACGTTTTGGATATTTTTATCGCTATTATTTTTACGATATTGGTTGGTTTTCCGCTTTCTTGCGTTCGCGCCTGTGTTATGGTGGTGCTGATGTGCTTGGCAATGGCGTTTGATCTTTTTGATGATGGTTTGACTTCGCTGTCCGTTGCCGCCTTTTTGATCACCGTAGTAAATCCTTTTGCGATCCGTGACGTAGGCTTTTTGCTCAGTGTTACTGCTACCGCCGGCATTATTTTGATGCGGTTGCCGATTGAGAATTTTTTGTTTCCGAAGAGGGTTGGCTCAAATACGTTCGTTAACTGGATCTACCGTAAGTTGACCGGTGCATTTTCCTGTTCCATCGCCGCCACCGTTGCTACATTGCCGATCATGGTACTGGTATTCGGCTCGATCAGTCTGATTGGTCCGTTTGCCAATGTGTTACTGATCTATCCGTTGGAATGGGTCTTTATGATGGGAATTCTGATGGTTTTGCTTGGCTGGATTCCCGGAATAGGTGTGGCTCTTGGTTGGCTTTGCGATGTTTTGTATTTGATAATCGAGTATTTATCCGGTCTTTTGGGGCGCATCCCTTTTGCAAGCGTATCCAGCTTTAGCTTGACGGGTGTTGTTGCATTGGTTTTATTTGCGGGCATTCTTGCTGTGGCCATCTATGATTTCTATGTGAAAAAACGAAGAAGCATGATGCTGTTGTTTTCATTGTTGCTTTGTTTCATCGGTTGCTTCACGTTAATTTATGAATTTACGCATCCTGCATCGACGGTTGAGGTGGCTTTTATTGATGTGGGGCAAGGAGATTGTACCGTAATCTCGCGAGATCACACGGCCGTTATTATTGATTATGGCGGCTCATCGCAAAAACGCTATAATTTGATCGATTATCTGAAAAAGAAAAATATTTATAATGTGGAACTGCTTGCTTTTACGCATCTGCATTCGGATCATACCAACGGGTTACGATCGCTTCTTCAAAATGCTTACGTTGATCGTATCATCTATCCCGAACTTGAGTTTGAAAGTGATGAACAGATGGAGTTGATCTATACAGAGAATGCGACTTCGATCTGTGACGATCTGCAACTGACGGTTTTGGATAATGTGCGGATCAATGTAATGGCGGATGCGGTGCGAAATGAAGAAAATATGACCGGAAACGAACGCTGCGTATGCTACAAGATCTCGTATGGCGATACCTCTGTGCTGGTTACCGGGGATCTGACCGGAGAGGCGGAGCTCCTGCTTTCTGAGGATTTGGGTGACACTACACTTTTGAAGGTTTCTCATCACGGCAGTGATACATCGTCATTATACCCGTTCCTCAAGGCTGCCGATGCAGAAATTTCTGTGGTATCGGTGGGGGAGAATTCTTATGGATTACCGGATGACGCGGTCATAGAAAGACTGAAAACGATCAGTCCCGAAGTTTATCAAACAAATTTAGACGGCACTCTGGTTTTTAGTACTGACGGAATAAAAATGGAAAGGATCCGTAAATGAAGATTGAGACACTGAAAAAACAACTGCAGGATGGTACGCTTGCCTCGCTATATTATCTCACCGGTGATGAACAGTTTTTGCTGGATCATTATTATGTGAGATTTAAGGAGAGCTGTTCGGGTGTACTGCCGGAATTGAATTTGATTGAACTGGATGGGAAGAAGATCGATTTTGATTATCTTGCTGATGCGTGCACCTCTTATCCGGTCATGGCAGAGAAAAAGCTGGTGGCAGTGGTCGATCTGGAGCCTGGTTCTGTTAAGGGAGCAAACGAAAAAAAGCTTACGGCGGCGCTTTCTGATATTGCGCCTGGGGTGACGGTTCTTTTTTGGGAACATGCCAAAGAGGGTACAAAGTCTAATGCCTTAGAAACGGCTGTTAAAAAACTCGGGGGCGAGGTAGTCCGCGCCGATCGCCCCAAACCCGAGGCAATGATCCCGTGGATACAGGGGGTCGCCAAACGCGGCGGAGTGGCTATTGACAGCAAAGACTGTGCGTATCTTGCCGAGTTGACCGGTAATTCCATGCTTCGCATCAATAACGAACTTCAGAAGCTGATCGCTTACGTGAAAGAAGGGGAGATCGAGCGAGCGCTGATCGACAAAATGGTGGCGCCGGAAGAGAATTCCTCTTGGTTCGGTATTTCTAACGCTATTTCTGAGCATGATTTTGATTTATTGATGCAGGCTTTGCAATCGCTGCATCAGCAAAACGTGGACGAGACGGTGATTGCAGGGATGTTTTACCGCGCTTATATCGATCTTTGGCGTGGTGAAACGGCCTTGAAAGAGGGAAAGTCGTCTGCCGAGTTGGCCACGGTGTGCGGTATTAGTCCGTATGCGGCGGCGCGTATTATGCGTAACGCGGCAAAACTGCAGGAAGGCGAGGCGTTGGATGGCCTTCGTAGATGTGAGGAATTGGATAGTAAACTCAAGACATCCGGGTTAAACAAGAAGGATCTGATTTATAGTTTTGCGGCTGGTTTATTAGCTTTTCAAATGAGGGATCATGAATAAAATACCGATCAAACAAATTGTAATAGTAGAGGGAAAATATGATAAGATTACCCTTGAAAATGTGATTGATGGAACGATCATACCTTGTGATGGCTTTGGGATATTTAAAAATGAAGAAAAAAAGCAAGTGATCCGCGAGATGGCTCATAAATATGGCGCCATAATATTGACGGATTCGGACAGCGCCGGAAGAGTGATCCGTTCTCATTTACAGACTGTCTTACAAGGTGCAGAAATATACACTTTATATATTCCGGCGATTGAGGGCAAAGAAAAAAGAAAACCTTCCTTTTCAAAAGAAGGTTTATTGGGCGTTGAGGGGACATCTTTTGAGATCCTTTATAACCTTTTTGAAGAGTTTCGTGCCGAGCCGATCGGCGACGCTATTCAAGCCAGGGATCTATATGTTTATGGTTTGACCGGTACTCCCGGCGCTCCCGTGCGAAAGGACGAATTGCTTCAAAAAATGGGCTTACCGCGTCACCTTTCAAACAAAGCTTTGTTAAAGGAATTGAACCGACGTTTTGAACCGGAATCTTTTGCCGAATATCTTAAAAAAAATTAAAGGGTACCTCCAAAGAGGTACCCTTAAAATTAGTCGCTGACGTAGGGCAGCAGAGCGATAACGCGAGCACGCTTGATGGCGTTGGTCAGCTGACGCTGATGCTTAGCGCAGGTGCCGGTTACGCGGCGGGGAAGGATCTTGGCGCGCTCAGAAATGAACTTTCTCAGCTTAGCGGTATCCTTATAATCGATTTCAGTTACTTTATCCACACAGAATGCACAAACTTTACGTCTGGGCTTTCTGTTAGGTCTGTAATTCTTTTCTCTTTCCACAGCTAAATCCTCCTTTTCAGATTAGAAGGGCAATTCGTCATCTTGAACTTCTTCGAATTCAACGGTATTGCCACCAGTTACCGGGGGAGCCTTGAATTCGGGAGCGACAGGACGAGAAGAGTCCCTTTTGGATTCTACAAAGTGAGCCTCATCGGCTACCACCTCAAAGGCGGTTCTCTTAGCGCCGGTCTTATCTTCGTAATTGCGGGACTGCAAAGAACCAACCAAAGCAATCAACTGACCCTTTTCGAAAAACTTGCAGATGAAGTCTGCGGTATTTCTCCAAGCTACACAGTTGATAAAATCGGTGGGATAATTGCCGTCCGGACCTTTATACTGCCGCTGAACAGCAACAGAAAAAGAAGTGACAGATACATCGGAAGAGGTTTTTCTCAGTTCCGGTGTGGCGGTCAGACGACCGGTCAAAATGACTTTGTTTAACATAGCAGAACCCTTTCTTACTTTTCTTCTTTGTTCACGACGATGGAACGCAGAATGCCGTCAGTAATGCCGTAAATTCTTTCGAGCTCGGCGGGGAAGGTAACGGGTGCTTCAAAGTTGATCAGCACATAATGACCTTCGTTGACGAAATCGATTTCATAGGCAAGTCTCTTGACGCCCCAGTCTTCAACAGATTCAACGGTACCGTGCTTCGCGATCAGTTCTTTGAACTTCTCGACTAGTGCGGTGTTATCCTCCTCTGTCATATTAGGCCGGGTGATGAAAATAGTTTCATACTTGCGTTTTTCAGCCATGATTTACACCTCCTTTTGGACATTTGGC
>CAYLIT010000085.1:0-7063 GCA_964383835.1 uncultured Eubacteriales bacterium | reverse complement strand
ACTTAGCGTAGCCGGCCTTAACGCCCCGCTTTTGCTCGTGATAAAGCTGGGAAAGGCAGGTGGCCATCTTGCCGCTACAGGGACCCGGCCCGGTCACCACGATCAGCTTGCGCTGGGTCTCGATATAATCATTCTTACCAAAGCCCTCGTCGCTGACGATCAAGGGAATATTGGAGGGGTAATCGGCGATGGGATAGTGACGGTAGACCTTGATGCCAAGGTTGATCAGCCGCTTTTCAAAGGCCTGGGCCAGGGGCTGGCCGGTGTAGCAGGTGATGACCACACTGCCCACAAACAGACCGATACTGCGAAAAGCATCGATCAGCCGCAGGGTATCCAGATCGTAGGTGATGCCCAGATCCCCTCTGCGCTTGTTCTTCTCGATGGCGTCGGCATTGATGGCAATGACGATCTCCGCATCGTCCTTCAGTTCAAGAAGCATCTTGACCTTGGAGTCCGGCTCAAAGCCGGGCAGCACACGGGAGGCGTGAAAATCATCGAATAATTTTCCGCCGAATTCCATATAAAGCTTGTCCCCAAACATGGCGATCCGATCCCGGATATTCTGGGACTGCAGACGAACATATTCAGCGTTATCAAAACCTATGCGTGCCATAATGCACCTCCAAGACAAAACATATTCCAATATAATATTATACCAAAAAGAAATCATCTTTCAAGGGTGAAATGAAATTTTTTGAAATAAAAAAACACCGCCTTGAGCAGTATGCTCAAGGCGGTATTTTGATCCATTATTTTACCAGTTTTTTCAGGTAGTCGGCGCTCATGCGGACGCTGTCCAGAGAATCGCCGTCGCAGGTATCCTGCTCCACTACGTAGTACTTGACGCCTGCCTTTTCGGCGGCATCCAGGATCAGATCCCACTGCAGGTTGCCGTTGCCGATCTCGGCAAACATCTGATGGCCGCGCTTCTCATCGAAGTGATCCAGACGCTTCATATCCTTCAGGTGCAGGATATCGATACGACCGCTGAGCTTCTCGATCCAGTAGCGCACGTCGCCGCCACCATGCTGTACCCAGAAGGTATCCAGTACGAAAGAGGTGGTCTCGGGGTTCAGGCCCTCTACCAGCATCTCCATGATGGTCTTGCCGTTGGCCAGCTTGATGAACTCGTGGCTGTGGTTATGGTAAGTAAACTTCATGCCGTGCTCAGCGCACTTGGCACCGATCTCGTTGGCCTTCTTGATGAAGTCCTCCCAGGCCTCGATGCAGGTCTCTTCGGGCTTGCCGTGGTAGCTGCCCACGCCCATCAGCTTGGTGTCCAACACCTTATGGATGGCCAGGGATGCATCAAAGCAGTTGCACATCAGCTTGAAATCCTCGTGGGTGCCGACGATCTCGATGCCTGCCTCATCGGCGGCAGCTTTGTACTCAGCGTAAGGAATGGCGGGGGTACCGGCAGTCTGGATGTAGGAATAGCCCATCTCCTTCAGTGCCTTGAAGGTGGCGCGAATGCCGGCGGCGTCGGTCATTTTGTCCCGAACGCTGTAGATCTGTAAACCAAAATCTTTCATTGTCATTCTCCTTTGGGTTTTTTCTTTATTTTAAACCAAACGATCCCAATAGTCAACTATATTTCTTCCAAAAAAATCATATAAATTTCCGTTTTTTCATCATTTCATGCTATAATTACTTTAAAAGGAGTGATGAACCGTGAAGATTGCAATTATTACAGGCGCAAGCAGCGGCATGGGGCGGGAATTTGCCCGTCAGCTGACCGCCGCCGAACGATTTGACGAGCTTTGGGTGATCGCCCGCCGGGCAGAACGGTTAGAGGAACTGAAAAACGAGCTTTCCCAGCCGGTTCGTGTGGTTCCCATGGATCTGACCGATAACGACTGCTTGAAGGAATACGAAAAGATTTTGGCGGCAGAAAAGCCGGAGGTTGATCTTTTGATCAACTGCAGTGGCTTCGGTAAATTCGGGCGCTACGAGCAGATCCCCCTGCAGGACTGCATGGACATGATCGACCTCAACTGCAAGGCGCTGGTGGCGGTGACCCAGCTCACCCTTCCCTACGTTCCGAACGGCGGACGTATTCTGCAGGTGGACTCCCTTTCTGCCTTCCAGCCGGTGCCCTACCTCAACGTGTACGGCGCCACCAAGGCCTTCGTTCTGCGCTATTCCCAGGCTCTTTGGGCAGAACTGCGGGATCGCAACATCCACGTGATGGCCTTCTGCCCCGGCTGGGTCAAGACCGAGTTTTTTGACCACGCCGAAGAGACCTCTGACAATGCGGTCACCTACTATAACAAATGGTTCACCGCCGAGGAAGCGGTGCGGTGCGCGCTGAAGGACATGAAAAAGAAAAGAATCGTCTCGGTGCCAAGCTTTGTCAACAAGGCGCAGACCTTCTTAGTCAAGCATCTGCCCGAAAAATGGGTTATGAAGATCTGGCTCAAGCAACAAAAGCATTAAAAAAGATGTGTGGATTTTCCACACATCTTTTTCGTTATTTGATCTGCTCAAAAAGCTGATTCATTTTTTGGGTCGTTTGCTCTGACAAATTGATCTGACCGGTTGAATACGACGGAAGGAGCCAATGCTTTTGATCCGCTTCATAAACTTCCACAAGATCATCGTGATCGTTCCAATGAATGTTTCTTACAAGCTGATCGCCACTGTATATTTCCATCCACCGATCCTGATAATAGCCGCACAGCCCCGTACTGTCTGCCACAATAAATTCCTTTGCAAGGTCTTTCACAAGCACTTCATCGGTTATGACCATTTCCTTGCCATCTTTTTTCAAAATGATCTTATCTGCATTCAAAACCGCGGCTTTATCAAAAACCACCGCCAAAGCATTCCCTTTGATCAAAGGATTGTTGATCGCAACATACTGCGCCATGATCACCATCGCAAGCGCAACAACTGCCGCGATCGCGACAAATACGAAAACTGTTTTCTTTTTCATCGTTTCCCTCCTTTACATCAGAAGCGAATGAAAAGAGTGTTATTTAATATTGAAGATCTTTTTGATCTCGTCGTCGATGACGGGGGGAGTTTCCTCCAGCATCTCAGGATGCTTGAGATACTCCTTGAAGCGCCGGAAGCCCAAAGCGAAGTAGCTGCCGCCGGCGATCCGCTCATCCATGACGATGCCCAGGGGCATACACTTTTCGTGGATGATCTCGCCACCCTTACGGCGGGGAACCTCACGATTGACTCCCATGGCCATCGCCACCGAGGTCGTACCGAATTCATAGATATGATGATAGATGGGATCCAGACGGATGCTGGCCAGGTCGGTGATGACAAAAGAGATATGGAAGGGGCTCATATCGATGATGCTCTTGGGGAGCATTCCGTGCTTATCCATCCAGCGCAGCACCTTGACGCCGCCCCGCAGGAGCCCCGGGGTGGAGAGCAGGACCTTGATGATCTTTTCGGTGCCGTTATCCGGCTCCTCGGCGCGGTTGGCTTCGATATACGTGTTAAGCCGTTCCTGCACCTTATAGACCGTATCGGTAGGCTGGAAATAGATCTTGGACATGGTGCCGCTTTCCATCACCGAGCCGCCCCGCAGCACCACCATACCCACAGCGATCTCGTTACGGGCATAAACGTTGCTGTTGACCACGAAATGATTGAATCTCGGAAACTCATCGATGACCCGGATATAGGCCGCCAGCAGGACCGCCAGCCGCGAGATCTTCATGCCGCCCTCGTCCCGTTTACGGTGGACGTAATCGGCGATGGGAGCTACCGGAATATCGATGGTGATCATATTCATGGAGTCCATACGCTTATCCATGACATGAGCCGCAACCATATACATGGGATCCGAGGATTTGATCCGGATACCGTCTTTTCTTTTCATGAAATATATCCCCCAAATGAAATTTACATTCAATGCACTTCTATTTTACACGAAATTCGACAAAATAGCAAGGTTTTTCACGAAACTCATGTGGTTCTTAATGGAATTCCTTGCAATTCATGGTATAAAATGATACAATACCTTTGTATTTTTCAAAATTCGAGGAATAGAATGGAAAAAATCAGACACACTTTATTACCTGTTCTGGCGGCCTTTATCTGGGGTACCGCCTTTGTGGCCCAGAGCAAGGGTGCCGACCTGATGCCGCCCTTGGCCTTCAATATGGTTCGTTCGGTCATTGCCACCCTTGTTTTGCTGTTGGTGCGATATCTTTTTTCGAAGGTGCGCAAGGAGCCGTTTTTCCCTGCTCCGGAAAAGCGCAAGGATCTTTTGATCGGCGGCCTGGTCTGCGGTGCCTTTTTGGTGGCGGCCCAGACCTTTCAGCAGATGGGCCTTGGGACCACCGACCCCGGTAAATCCGGCTTCATCACCGCTCTTTATATGGTACTCGTCCCCATTGCGGGATTATTCTTCAAAAAGAAGGCGCCCTTCACCGTTTGGATCGCCGTACTGGTGGCGGCGGTGGGCCTTTACTTCCTCTGCATTACCGATACCTTCACCATCGAGCGCGGAGATCTTCTGACCTTCTTCTGCGCCGTCAGCTACACCGGGCAGATCATGGCAGTGGACTATTTTTCCGAAAAGGTAGACGCCATCCGTCTTTCCTGCCTGCAGTTCTTTTTGGTAGCCATCGTTTCGGGTATCGGAATGCTGATCTTTGAACAGCCGGATTGGAGCGTTCTGCCCCAGTGCACTATCCCTCTGCTTTATACCGGCGTGCTCTCCAGCGGCGTGGCCTTTACCCTGCAGATCGTGGCCCAAAAGGGTGCGAACCCCACGGTGGTCTCCCTGTTGATGAGCCTGGAATCGGTGTTTGCGGTACTGGCCGGCTTGGCCTTCGGCGACACTATGACCGGCCGGGAATGGCTGGGCTGCGGCCTCATTTTGAGCGGTGTGATCTTCGCTCAACTGCCTGCACTTGACAGAAAGAACGAAAAGGTGTAAAATTACACCTGTAAAACTGTTATCAGCGAGGTGATCGTATTGACCCGTAAATCCTTCATTGCCCTGTGCGACCGCAAGGAAAAGCTGGTGCGCAACGAATTGGGCTACAGCCAGGAGAAAATGAGCGCCCTTTTGGGGATCTCGAAAAAGACCCTGGTGGAAATTGAAAAATGGCGGTCCTCTTTGGGCTGGCAGGGGGCGGTGACCCTTTGCACCCTCTTTCAGAATACCCGTGGCATCACTCTGACCTTCGGTTCGGATATCCCGGCCCTGCTACGCGCCCTAACCGAGGATGCCGCATATCTGCAACCGGTAGAGTCCCCTTATTCGGCCTGGGTGCCCATTTTAGAGCTGGACGACAAGATGATCGAGCAAAATGCCGCCAGCCAGTTGTACCGTCTGCGTGCGGGGGACGAAACACTTGCCGCCTCCTTTGAACTGGCGGAGCTGAGAAAGAGGATGAATATATGAGTAAGCTGACCTATCTGATCAAGCGGGTCGCCTCCATGGATCTGAACGGTCTGAAGGAGCGGCTGCAGCAGGTCCACAAGCGTACCGGCAAGTCCAAAGCGTTGATCTTGCTGGATATGCTGATCTGCGGTATTCGCTACGAGGCGGGGTATATCGACTACACCATCTTCGGGATGTACGACATGACCCACGAACAGCGCAAGGACATTCTGACCCGCGGTAAAAACACCAAATACGTGATGGCCCTCAACAACCGGGAGGATTACCATTACTTCAACAACAAGCCGGAATTTTTAGCGCTCTTTTCCGAAGAATGCGGACGGGACTACCTGGATCTGAACCAAGGGGACGTGGCCGATTTTGAGACCTTTATTGAAAAGCACCCGATCTTTATGGCCAAGCCGGAGGCGGGTCTTTGCGGCAAGGGGATCGAAAAGATCGATTCCACCGGCGAGAGCCCCATCTCCCTTTACAACAGCTTAAAGACCAACGGGCAGACCCTTTTGGAAGAGGTGCTGACCCAGCATAAAAAGGTAGATCACCTTTACCCCGGCGCCATCAACACCGTGCGGATGGTCACCATGGTTGACGACAACGGTGAGCCCCACCTGCTTTACGCCGCCATGCGGCTGGGAAGCGGCGGCGCGGTGGTGGATAACTTCAACAGCGGCGGAATGGTCATTCCCGTGGACACCGAAAAGGGAACGCTGATCGGGGTGGCGGTCAACAAGGCGGGTCACGCCTTTGAGGCCCATCCGAACACCGGCGTAAGGTTCGACGGTTATCAGGTCCCCTGCTGGGCCACCTGCCGCAAGCTGGCCTTTTCGGCGGCGGTACGGATGCCCTCTATCCGCTTTGTGGGCTGGGACCTGGCCATCACCCCCAACGGCCCCGTTTTGGTGGAGGGCAACCACTATCCCGGGCATGATATTTATCAATTGGTGCCCCAAAATCCCGAAAAGAAAGGGATGCTCCCCGTTTTTGATGCGGTAGTGCCCTATTCTTCATTGAAAAATCGCAAAAAACCTTGAAAAAACGCCGATTTGTGCTACAATATTTTTATATCTTAATAAAAGAGGAAGACAACAAATGTTAGACATTAAATTTATCCGTGAAAATCCGGAAGCCGTTAAAGAAAACATCCGTAAAAAATTCAAGGATGCCAAGCTCCCCCTGGTGGACGAAGCCATCGCCCTTTACGAGGAAAAGCTGGCCTCCAATAAACGGGCTGACGAGCTGCGGGCCAACCGTAACCGTTTGAGCAAGCAGATCGGCGGTCTGATGGCCAAGGGTCAGCGGGAAGAGGCGGAGGCCATCAAGGCCCAGGTCAGCGCCCAGGCCGACGAGCTGGCCGCTCTGCAGGTCAAAGAAGGCGAGCTGCAGGCCAAGCTGAACGAAGTCATGATGAAGATCCCCCAGATGGTGGACGAGTCCGTTCCCGTGGGTAAAAACGACGAAGAAAACGTAGAAGTTGAGTGCTTTGGAGAAAAGACCAACCCCGACTTTGAGATCCCCTACCACACCGATATCATGGCCCGGTTTGCAGGCATTGATAAAGAGGCCGCCGGCCGGGTTGCCGGTGAAGGCTTCTATTATCTGATGGGTGACATTGCCCGTCTGCACAGCGCCGTTTTGGCCTATGCCCGTGACTTTATGATCGACAAGGGCTTTACCTATTGCATC
>CAYLIT010000084.1:0-7245 GCA_964383835.1 uncultured Eubacteriales bacterium | reverse complement strand
GGTTATCCAATAAATCAAGCCATACACTACACTTGCACTCACACCGTACACAATAACAGGCCCCGCAATGGTAAACATCTTCGCGCCGACACCCAGGATGAAGCCCTCTTGCTTGAATTCCTTGGCGGCGCTGGTTATGGCGTTGGAAAAGCCGGTGATGGGTATGATGGTACCGCCGCCCGCAAATTTTGCCAGTTTATCGTAAACGCCGATGGCGGTCAGCAGTGCGCCTAAAAAGACCATACAGATGGGCAACCACAGCTTGACCTCCTCGGCGTGGAGCCAAATTTTTAAAAGATCGCTGATCCCTTGCCCGATACAACAGATGCCGCCGCCCACCAAAAAGGCGCAGATGCAGTCCTTGACGATGGGGGAGTTAGGGGTCTTATGTTTGAGATAGGCGTTATATTGCTTATTATCCAAAAAAATCACCTCGATTGCAGTTTTTGCAATCGAGGTGATTTTATGCATTGATAAATTTTTTCAGTTCTTTCAATTTGGCAAGGGCATCCTTACGCCCCAGGTTGTATTGCGCCTCCAATCGGGTGGCATCGTGCTCCATGCGGGCGATGCCTAAATTCTCCGAAGGACGGATGACGAAGATCTCGCCCGCCTGCTCCAATTCCTCCACCCGGCGGAGCGCCGCATTGTAATTTTCATGCCGCCGTACCAGCGCTTCGGCGAATTTGGGATACTTGCGGTAAAACAGCCGTGGAATCTTGGGATTCTGGGGCTTCTTTTGGTAACCGGCGCATTGGGTCAGTACCACAATGTTGCGGTCGTATCCCATGTTACGGAAGGCATCGATGGGAATGCTGTCTGCCACGCCGCCGTCCAAGAGCTTGCGCCCGCCGCATTTGACGATCTTGGAAACGTAGGGCATAGAGGCAGAGGCCAGCATATAGTCCATCTCCTTATGCAGATCGGTGCATCGCTGATAGACCGCCTCACCTGTTTCAAGATCGGTGCTGACGGCATAGTAAGCCACCTTTGAGTTTGCAAAGGTATCGTAATCAAAGGGATCCAGCCGATCGGGCAGGTCGTGATAACAGAATTTTTCCCCTACCAGACTGCCGGTCAAAAGCAGCGACCGAAAACTCATGAACTTCCAGTAATTGCAGTATTTTTTATAATAACGGATGGTTCTGCCCGGCTGGTTGCCGAGATAAACGCTGCCGTGGATAGCACCGGCAGAAACGCCGATCAAACCGTCCGGCCAGATGCCCTCTTCCATGAAAACGTCCAGCACCCCGGCGGTATAAATGGCACGCATAGCGCCGCCTTCCAAAACAAGTCCTAACATAAAGTGTCTCCTTGGTTCTATAAAAAATGACCCCGCAGGGTCATTTTTTATTTTGCGATCATCGCATTGATCTTTTCGATGAGGGTATCTACGTCAGCACCGTGCACCATGCAGGCCTGCTCTACGCTCTCACCTCTGGCAGAGGGGCAGCCCAGGCAGTGCATACCGATCTCCAAAAACAGGGGCGCGGTCTCGGGGTAGTTATCCAAAACTTCCGCAATGATCATATCCTTAGTAACCATATTCATGTACCTCCTTTGGTTTTTACGTTTTTATTATACACCTATTTTAGCAAAAAGCAAATAGATTTTCATTTACTTTTTGTAAAAAAAGTGTTATACTAAAATGAAATGATTTGTCAAAGGAGATCGAAATGGAATTATTAGATCTTAGAAACAGCGCCGCAGTCGCTGAATATGAGGCGTTTTTGCAAAAGCATCCCAAGGGCCATTTTGCTCAATCGGTAGAGTGGGCACGGCTTAAAACCGAGTGGACCTTTGAAGCGGTCATCGAGCGGGATGCCGAGGGTGAGATTGAAGGCACCATGGGTCTTTTGATCCGTAAGGTACCCGGCACCGCCATTATGTATTCCTGCCGCGGGCCGGTCTGCGATCTGCATAACGAAGAACTGGTCACCCGGCTGGTCAAGGCCGCCGGCGAGGTGGGTAAAAAGTATCATGCCTGCTCTTTAAAGATCGATACCGATACTAAAGTGGATGACGAGGAATTCTGCGCCATCTGCAGAAAGCTCGGGTTCAGCGAGCCGGATCATTCTGAGAACTTCGAGGGGATTCAGCCTCGGTTCGTGTTCCGTTTGTATCTGGAGGGCCGGGGTGAAGAAGAGATCCTGGCCTCCTTCCAGCAAAAGACCCGTTATAATATTCGGGTCGCCATCAAAAAGGGCGTAGAGGTCAAGCTTTGCGGTGAAGAGGCGTTGCACGACTTCCATCAGATCATGGTCACCACCGGTACCCGGGATAATTTCGTGGTTCGTACCGAGGAATATTTCCGCAAGATGATGCGGGAGCTGGGTGAGCACGCCCGCCTGTACATGGCGTATCTGGACGGCAAGGCTATTGCCGGCACCCTGGCCATCGGCTACGGTGATAAGGTGTGGTATCTCTACGGTGCATCCTCCAATGAATACCGCAACGTGATGCCCAACTATCTTCTGCAGTGGGAGATGATTAAGTGGGCCATCGAGCGGGGCGCACGGGTGTATGATTTCCGTGGCGTTTCCGGCAACCTGAGTGAGGACAACCCCCTTTACGGTCTCTATCGCTTTAAGCGTGGATTTAACGGTGAATTCACCGAGTTCGTGGGCGAGATGGATCTGGTTTATAATAAGCTGATGCTGGCTTGGTCTAAGTTTGGCAGTAAGGCCTACCGTCGGCTGAATATGTTCTTGTTTAAACTGAAACACAGAGGTTAAGGATGAGAATTATCGTTCAAAAAGAACAAATTCGTGAAAACTACCGTCTTTTAAAGGAAAAAGCCGGCGTTCCGGTCATACCGGTATTGAAGGCGAACGGCTACGGCCTGGGGGCGGAAGGGCTGTTTGAGCTTCTGAAAGAAGAAGCTTCGCTGATGGCGGTCAGCCGGCTGGAGGAGGCGTTGCCTCTCTGTGGTCGTGGGGTAGAGATCTTGGTGCTTTCCTGCTACGAATCCGAGGAATTTGCCCGCATCGCTCTTGAAAAAGAACTGACGGTAGCGGTGGGGAGCTTGGATTTTGCCAAATTGCTTTCTTCCCTGGCCGAAAAGCCGGTGCGAGTTCACGTTAAAGTGGATACCGGGATGGGGCGTTTTGGCTTTATGCCCCATCAGATCGACGAGATGGCGGCGGTGTTTGCCCTGCCCAATATCGAGGTGACGGGCATCTTCAGTCATCTTTCTGCCGCCTTTCTGCGGGACGGCTCTGCCGAGGTACAGTTGGGTCGGTTCAACGGCGTAGTGACGGCTCTGCAGGAGCGGGGCTTGACGATCCCCATGCGGCATATTGCCAATACCAGCGCCGCCTTTCGTGAGGGCTTTGCCCTGGATGCGGTGCGGATCGGTTCGGCTTTGGCCGGTCGTTCACCGGTGAAGCTGGGGCTTCCCTTACAACGGGTCGGCCGGGCAGAGGCGGAAGTTTTATCGGTACGTACCCTGCCTGCGGGCAGTAATCTTGGCTACGGCAACGTCTGCCGTCTGAAAAAGGAGACCACCGTTGCGGTGGTGGCCGCAGGGACTGCCGACGGCTTTGCCCCCGGGGAGCGGCACGATCTTTATCGCTTTGCGGATATCTGCCGTTACCTGTTTCACGATTTGAAATTATTCCTCAAAAAGCCGGTGGTGTACGGTCGGGTAGGGGAGCAAAGAGCCCCCATGCTGGGACGCCCCGCCACCACCCACAGCTTTTTTGACGTGACCGGCCTCGCTTGTAAGCCGGGGGATAAAATGGTTTTGGATGCGGCACCCTTAAAGGTGAACGCCGCTGTGGAGAGGATCTATGAGTAAGCTTTTAGGAAACCGGGAGATCCACCGGGAACTGGTGCGTGGGGAGTTTGCCCACGCCTACCTCATCACCGGCGAGCGGGGGATGGGAAAAAAGACCGTTGCCCGCCTGCTGGCCGCAAGGCTCACCGGCGATACCAAGGGCCTGGTGGAGCAAGGGGAGCACCCCGACGTGCTTTGGCTGGCGCCCAAGGAGCCGGGAAAGCAGATCCCTGTAGGGGAGGTGCGGGATTTTCGCCAAGAGGCTTACGTCTATCCCAACCAGTCCCCTAAAAAAGTGTTGATTATCGATCAATGCGATTGTCTGAACGAAAACGGACAAAATGCTATTTTAAAAATATTGGAAGAGCCCCCGGCCCACGTGGTGTTTTTGTTGCTGGCCTCCAGCCGTGAGGTGATGCTCCCTACCATCCGCTCCCGTTGCGTGATCTGGGAGCTACAGCCGGTGGGGGAGGCCGAGGGAGTAGCCTTTTTACGGGAGCGCTACCCCGAAGAAGAACGGGTGCAGACCCTACTGAAAGCCGCAGGCGGCAACCTGGGCCGAGCCATGGAATATCTGGAGGGCGGAACCCTTTTGACCTACGGCGATCTGGGCGTTAAGTTTTTGGGTAAGCTTTGCCGCAATAAACTGCTGGAGGCAGATAAAATGCTGGCGGGAGTACCCAAGGGTGAGTTTTCGGCCTTTTTGGACAGCTTTGCCCGGCTGTGCCACGATTTTCTGCTGTTCAAGACCGGCAGTGGGCAGGAAAACATTGTTTTTTCGGAAAGTGTCTTGCAAATTAAAGGATTTTTAGGTAGAATGAGATTGGAGCAGCTTTACTGTATGGCGTCGCTGACGCTTGAGAGTAAAACGGCGCTCCGTGAGAATGGCAATGAAAACCTGATCAAGACTTGTTTCATTGCAGAGATGGGAGAATTACTGCGTTGATCAATATCGTTGGTGTCCGGTTCAAGGAAAACGGTAAAACTTATTATTTTGACCCCTGTGGCCTTCAATTGAAGCAGGGGGATTATTGCGTTGTGGAGACCGCCCGGGGAACCGAGTGCGGTGAGGTTTCGCTGGCGCCCCGCCCGGTAGAGGAGGGGGACGTAGTTCAGCCCCTGAAGCCGGTTCTGCGGATCGCCGATGCGGCCGACCACCGGCAGATGGAAAAGAACCGTGCCCGTGAAAAGCGGGCGGCAGAGGTCTTTGCCGAAAAGGTGAAAAAGCATAAGCTTGAAATGTCCCTGGTGGACGTGGAGTATACCTTCGACGGCAGCAAGATCCTCTTTTTCTTCACTGCCGAGGGGCGTGTAGATTTCAGAGATTTGGTAAAGGATCTGGCCTCTGTTTTCAAGACCCGCATCGAGCTTCGTCAGATCGGTGTGCGGGATGAGTGTAAAATGATGGGCGGCATCGGGATGTGCGGCCGGCCCTTCTGTTGCAGTCAGTTTTTAAGTGATTTCAGCCGTGTGACCATCAAAAGTGCCAAGGATCAGGGGCTGCCCCTCAATCCCGTGAAGATCAGCGGCGTTTGCGGCATTTTAATGTGCTGTTTGAATTACGAGCAGGAAACCTACGAGGAGCTGGCTAAAAAACTGCCTAAAGTAGGTAATCAGGTCGAGAGCCCCAAGGGCAAGGGCGTGGTGGCTGAGCTTTCGGTGCTCACCTCCAAGGTCAAGGTCAAGTATACCGCCGAGGACGGCACCGTGACCTTCGAGACCTACGATGCCCGTGATCTGCACTGGCAAAAGCCCCCTCGTCCTGCGGGAAACGAAAAAAAGCCCCGCCCCAAAAAAGAGTATAAAAAAACCGAAACGGCGACTGAATAGAGTTAGCATAGGGTAACCGGAAGCCGCATAAAAACAAGGCTTTTTTTAAAAAAACTCTTGCAAACTTCCCGTTGATATGTTAGTATGTATTCAACATTATAAGGAGGTGTTCTGAAATGGCTCATGTAATTACTGACGCTTGCCTGAATTGCGGTAGCTGCGAGGCTGAGTGCCCTGTTAGCGCCATCGCTGCCGGCGACGATAAGTATGTGATCAACGCTGACGAGTGCATTGATTGCGGCGCTTGCGCATCTGCTTGTCCTGCTGAGGCTATCGAGGCATAATCGAACATAACATAAAAAACAGCAGACCTTATGGGTCTGCTGTTTTTTATGTTCTATCGGACTTCTTCCTTTCATAAACTGAATTAAAAAAGGAGAAGTGACCATGGATACAGAGCAAATGACGGGCAATCATCTTTTGAGCGTGGAAAACCGCCGTCGGCTGAACGCAACGGGGGTATTGGACGTGGATAGCTTTGACGAAAAGGCGGTGGTGATCCTCACTAACATGGGGGTGCTGACGGTGGAGGGGAGCGATCTGCATATCAACCGCCTGAACGTGGAAAACGGCGATATCGCCATCGAAGGTCAGATCGACCGTTTCGGCTATGCCGATCTGAAGGAAAAGGGCAGTCTTTTCAAAGGGCTGTTCCGCTGATGGAGACCTATCTTTCAAAGCAGGCGACGGCCTTTTTATGGTCGGTGGCACTGGGGGGCGTGCTGGGCGCGGTGTACGATGGGTTTCGCATCGGCCGTATTTTAAAAAAGAAGGCCTGGATCACCGTCTTCTTGGAGGATCTGCTGTTTGCCTTTATTGCCGCCCTCTCCACCGCCTTTTGCTTTACCCTCACCAATTACGGGCAGGTGCGCCTTTTTTTATTGGTAGGGGAGGGACTGGGCTTTCTTCTATATTATAATACCTTGGGGGCGCTGGTGACGATGCAGGCCCGCCTGGTGGCCCGCCTTTTGCACCGGATCCGCCGGGAATTTTCCTGTTTTGGGCACTTTTTTGCAAAAAAACTTAAAAAAATTATGAATATTTTCAAAAAGCCCTTTATTTTTTTAAAAGAGTGGTGTAGAATGTTACCGTATCATCTTTTTAGGAGGAAGCGCAGGCTTGAGAAACGGCACCGTCGCAAAAGTGAATAAAGCCAAACGGGCAAAGCGGATGAACCCTGTTGTGCGGGGTCTTTTGATCGTTGCCCTGGTTTACGTTGCCGGTAATATGTTGGCCACCTGTGTCAAGCTGCAGCTTCAGATCAAAGAAAAGAAGGCGGAGCTGGACGTGTATCAGCAGAAGATCTCGGCGCAAACCGTTATCAACGAAGAGCTGAACAGCATCCTCAATGCCGAGATCGACAGTGAGTATGTGGAGAGCGTTGCCCGGGATATGGGTTACGGCACCGTCGGCGAAAGAGTGTACGAAAATATCACCGATAATTAACCAAGGCGGCTTTAAGCAGCATCCCGGATTTTCCGGGATGCTTTTTTATTCGCCACACGGCAGAAAATAATAAAGAATAAATAAGAAATAATAAATCAGGTTTATTTTGGCCTTTTGGCCAAAATATTCCATTTTTATTCTCTATTCTTTATTATTTATTCTTTTGAAATAATAATTGACAATTATCCCAT
>CAYLIT010000083.1:0-7361 GCA_964383835.1 uncultured Eubacteriales bacterium | reverse complement strand
GTGCTGTTTGCCTTTGAGCACGGTGTGACCGGCGACGTTTTGGTGCAAAAGGCGCCCGCCTGCACCATTGAAACGCTGGCCAAGGCGGTCTGTGCGCTCTTTAAGCCGGATGCGGAGATCAAGATCATCGGCATCCGTCACGGCGAAAAAATGTACGAAACCTTGCTGACCAATGAGGAATGTACCAACGCAGTGGATATGGGCGATTTTTACCGTGTGCCCAGCGACAAACGGGACCTCAATTACGATAAATATATCAACGACGGCGACGTGGAGCGTAACCCTCTGACGGTGTTTGACTCCAACAATACCGAGCTTCTGACGGTGGAGGAAGTGAAAGAAAAACTGCTTTCTCTGCAATACATCCGGGACGAGCTGGAGGCATTATGAACATATTGATCACCGGCGCAGCCGGCTTTGCAGGCAAAAACCTGACCGCCGCTTTGCAGAATATCCGTGACGGAAAGGATCGTACCCACCCGGGCATTGTCGTAGAGAGGTTGTATCTTTACGATATAGACACGCCTCGTACGGTGTTGGAGGAAGCCTGCCGTGATGCTGATTTTGTATTCCATCTGGCGGGGGTCAATCGTCCGCAGGATCCGGCGGAGTTTATGTCCGGCAATTTCGGGTTTACTTCGGAACTGCTGGAGCTCTTGAAAAAGTATAACAACACTTGTCCGGTGATGGTGTCGTCCTCTATTCAGGCCACACTGATCGGACGGTATGATAGCGATTACGGCCGCAGTAAAAAAGCCGGTGAGGAACTGTTGTTTTCTTACGGCCAAGAGACCGGTGCCAAGGTTCTGGTCTATCGGTTCCCCAACCTGTTCGGTAAATGGTGCCGTCCCAACTATAATTCGGCGGTAGCCACCTTCTGCCATAATATTGCCAACGACCTGCCGATTACCGTCAATGATCCGTCAGTGGAGCTGGAACTGCTTTACATTGACGATCTGGTGGATGAAATGCTGGCGGCATTGGAGGGGAAGGAGCATCATTGCACCTTCGACGGCATTCGTACCGTATTGACGGAGGATGGCTCCTATTGCGCCGCTCCGGTGACCCATCGGGTGACCCTGGGCGAGATCGTGGAACTGCTCCACGCCTTTGCGTCCCAGCCTGAAACTTTGCTGATGCCGGAGATTCCGGCAGGCTCCTTTGCCAAAAAGCTGTATTCCACCTATCTTTCCTATCTGCCTTGTGAAAAGGTGGCGTTCCCCCTTAAGATGAACGTGGACCCCCGGGGCAGCTTTACAGAATTACTGCGCACGGTAAGTGGCGGGCAGGTTTCGGTAAATATCTCAAAACCCGGTATCACCAAAGGACAGCATTGGCATCATACCAAGTGGGAGTTCTTTATGGTGGTGTCCGGCCACGGTCTGATCCAGATGCGCCGCATCGGCGACGACGAGGTGCTGAATTTCGAGGTAAGCGGGGAAGAGATCCAAGCGGTCCACATGCTGCCGGGCTATACCCATAACATTATCAATCTCAGCGATACCGAGGATCTGGTGACGGTGATGTGGGCCAACGAAGCCTTTGACCCGAACCGCCCCGACACCTTTTTTGAGGTGGTGGAATGAAAAATAAAAAAGTGTTTCTGCCCGCCGTGCTGACCGTATTGGTGACCGCCTTTATCTTTTCCAACTCCTTGAAAGGGATCGAAGATTCCCGCCAGGATAGCGACGTGGTTTTAGGCTGGTTCCGACCGCTTTTAGAGCGGCTGTTGGGTTCGAATGCAGAACTGATGGATTACGTTGTTCGTAAGGCGGCGCACATGACAGAGTTCTGCGTACTGGCCCTGCTGATCTGCTGGCTGGCGGCGGTACTGAATAAGTCCCTTCATGGCTATGGCTTGTTCTACACCCTTTCGGTGGCGGTGACCGATGAATTCATACAAAGCTTTTTTGATCGTACCAGCCTGGTTTCGGACGTACTGATCGATTTTACCGGTGCGCTGATCGGATTTGGTATCGTATTATTGATTAAGAAGTTGAAAAAGAGGAAGAAAAATGGAGATTAAAAAGGATTATTCCGACATTCAATTTAAAAACGACGGCAGATTAAAACTGTTGATCATCGTCGGCACCCGGCCGGAGATCATCCGCCTGGCGGCGGTTATTAAAAAATGCCGTCGGTATTTCGATTGTATCCTGGCGCATACCGGGCAGAATTACGACTATAATCTCAACGAGGTCTTTTTCAAGGATCTGAGGATCGCCGCCCCCGAGGTCTATATGGATGCCGTCGGGGACGATCTGGGTGAAACGGTGGGGAATATCATCAACTGCTCCTATAAGCTGATGAGCGCCGTCAAGCCGGATGCTCTGCTGATTCTGGGTGATACCAATTCCTGCCTTTCTGCCATTGCGGCCAAGCGGTTGCATATCCCCATCTTCCACATGGAGGCGGGCAACCGGTGTAAGGACGAGTGCCTGCCGGAGGAGACCAACCGCCGGATCGTGGACATTATTTCGGACGTCAATATGGCCTACTCCGAGCACGCCCGGCGGTACCTGGCCGATTGCGGACTTCCTCGTGAGCGCACCTACGTGACCGGCTCTCCCATGGCCGAGGTGCTCCATGCCAACCTGGCCGAGATCAAGGAGAGCAAGATCCTGGAAAAGCTCGGCCTGGAGCCTAAAAAGTACATTCTGCTCTCGGCTCACCGGGAAGAGAACATCGATACTGAAAAGAATTTCCTTTCACTCTTTAATGCCATCAATCGCATAGCAGAGCTTTACGATGTGCCCATCCTTTATTCCTGCCATCCCCGCAGTAAAAAGCGGCTGGAGGAGAGCGGCTTCGAACTGGATCCCCGTATTATCCGGCATGAGCCTTTGGGCTTCCACGATTATAACCACCTGCAGATGAATGCCTACGCCGTCATTTCTGATAGTGGCACCCTGCCGGAGGAGAGCAGCTTTTTCACCTCGGTGGGCAATCCCTTCCCGGCGGTGTGTATCCGCACCTCCACCGAGCGCCCCGAGGCGCTGGACAAGGCCTGCTTCGTGCTTGCGGGCATTGATGAAACCTCTCTGGTTCAGGCAGTAAAAACAGCCATTACCATGTGTGAGGAAGGGGATCACGGCATCCCGGTTCCCGATTATATCGAGGAAAACGTTTCTGCCAAGGTGGTCAAGATCATTCAGAGCTATACCGGCGTGGTCGATAAAATGGTGTGGCGTAAATTTTAGTTGACGGAATGTAAATTTCATGCTAAAATTAAGCGATAAACTATTTGCTTTTTTCAGAGGTAACGATGAACGATAAGATCAACAAGAAAAACGAAACAGTCGAGATCGACCTCAAACGGCTTTGGAAAGCCGTTTGGCGGCGTTTTTGGGTCATCTGTCTTTCAGCAGCTTTGGGCGCGGCGATCTCGCTGGTGGCAACGTATTATCTGATCACCCCCATGTATCAGTCCTCGGCGATGTTTTATGTGAACAACAGCGCCATTTCCATGGGTGAGGCTTCTCTCAGCATTTCCAGCGGTGACATTACCGCTTCTAAGAGCTTGGTAGCAACCTATTCGGTTATTTTGAAATCCCGTTCCTGCCTGAACGACGTGATCGATTATGCTAATCTGGATTATACCTACGAGCAGCTGCGTGATATGATCTCTGCCTCCTCGGTCAACGATACCGAGGTCTTTCAGGTGGTGGTGACCGGCCCCGATCCCGCCGAAGCAGAACGGATCGCCAACGCCATCGCGTATATCCTGCCCAACCAGATCTCTGATATCGTAGAGGGCACCTCCGCTAAGATCGTGGACTATGCGGTAGCTTCCGCCGAGCCAAGCTCTCCCAGCTATATCCGTAACGTCTTTTTAGGCTTTGTGATCGGTTTGGGTCTGGCGGCCTGTCTGATCGTTGTCCGTGCACTTTACGACGTGACCATTCGTAACGAAGAGGACGTGGAGCAATGCACCGCGCATCCTATCCTGGCCGCCGTTCCCGATATGGAGGGCGCCTCCGGCGGTGGTTATTACTACGGCTACGGAAAAAGCAAAAAGCGGTCCGGCAAGCACGCCAAGAAGCCTGCCGACGCTTCTGAAAAAAAGCCCATCATCGGCAAGGATATCAGCTTCTCTGCCGCTGAGGCCTATAAGCTGTTGAGAACCAAACTGCAGTTTTCCTTTGTGGACGAGGTGGCCTGCCCGGTTATCGGCGTTTCCAGCGCCATGATCGGGGAGGGCAAGAGCCTCTCCTCCATTAACCTGGCCTATTCTTTTTCTCAGCTGGATAAAAAGGTCCTGCTGATCGATTGTGATATGCGCCGCCCCTCGCTGAGCGTCAAGCTTCCCATTCAGAAGACTCCCGGTCTTTCCGATTACCTGACCGGTCAGATCACGATGGAAGAGGCGATCCAGCAATGCCGTGTGGATGATGAGGGTGGCTTTGCCATCATCGCCGCCGGTCACAATCCCCCCAACCCCATTGAACTGCTCAGCTCTGCCAAGATGGCAAGCGCCATCGAGCAGCTGCGTGAATACTTCGATTATATCGTCCTGGATCTGCCTCCCGTGGGCGAGGTAAGCGATGCACTTGTCGTCGCCAAGCTGGCCAACGGCACCCTGTTAGTGGTTCGTCAGGATTATTGCAATACCCACGCGCTGACCAGCGCCGTCAACCAGTTCGACTTTATTCAGTCCAGAATTCTGGGCGTGTTGCTGAACGGTGTGACCGAGCCGGGCGCCGGCTACGGCAAGAAGTATTATAAGAAATATTATAAAGCGCGTTACGGCTATTCTTATGCTCCCAGCACCCCTACACAAACGCAGAATACCGATAAAAAGGATTGATCCTGAATGGGACTTGTGGATTTTCATTCCCATATACTTCCCGGTATCGATGACGGGAGCCGCTCGGTAGAGCAGTCCCTTGCTATGTTGCGATTGCAGGCAGAGCAAGGGGTACAGCGGGTGATCGCTACGCCGCACTTCTATGCCGATCGTCATTCGGTTTCGGAATTCCTGGAACGTCGCCAAAGGGCCGAAGAAGCCTTGCGGGCGGCGATGGAGGAGGTTCCGGGCCTGCCTGCCCTTTCGGTGGGCGCAGAGGTGGCCTTCTTTGAGGGGCTCAGTAACTTCGATCGGTTGCAGGATCTGGCTATCTCCGGTACGGGCTGTGTGATGATCGAAATGCCCATGCGGCAATGGTCCGACCGACAATTGCGGGAACTGGCCGAGATCCGGCAAAAGCAAAAGCTTACCCCCATCATGGCGCATATCGAGCGTTATATGAGCCTGCCCGGGGGACGTACGATTCCCGATCGGCTGGCGGAATTGCCGGTCTATCTGCAGGTTAATGCGGGGTTCTTTGAACGCCGCTCCACCCGCAGAATGGCACTTCGCCTTCTGCGTAATCAACAGATCCATTTGCTTGGCTCCGATTGCCATGATCTTGAAACCCGTGTCCCCAATTTAGGGGCAGCCGAAAAGGTTATCAATAAGGCAATGCCCGGTATGCTGGGCTGGATCGAAGAACAGCAAGATAAGATCCTGACCGCCCAAGGCGTTAAGGATCAGTTAATATGAGTATTTTAAGGAGGATGGTAACAATGAAAAAAATCGTGACTTTGCTGACGGTAGCTGTTATGCTGCTGACCTTCTCGGTGCAAGCGTTGGCAGTCCAGTTCGTGCCCAGCATCGAGTATAAGGGTGCGCCTGTTTTGGTGACCAAGGATGTGGACGGCAAAGAGATCGCCGGCTCCATCAAGGATGCAGACGGTGTGGAGCTTTCTGCTGAAGAGGCTGACTGTGTCATTATTACCCCGGTAGCCGATGAAAAGGATGCCGAAAGTGAGCTGCTCAAGCGCTATAACGAGCTGAAGGAGAAGGGGGAAGACGTCTTCGGCGATCAGGTCGAGAAGGATATGGTCGTCCGCGATCTGTTTGCAGTCTCTTCCGAGTGCGAGAAAATGAACGAGCTGATGCCGGTGGCCGGCAATACCATCGCGCTGACCTTCGATCTGAACCTGGGTGCCAATGCTCCCGTTGCGGCGATGATCTACGCGAATAACGCCTGGACGAAGCTGCCTGTTGTGAACAACGGCGACGGTACCGTTACCGCTACCTTTGAGGATCTGGGCGTCGTGGCCTTTTTGACCGAGACCACTGCAGACGGCCCCGATACCGGTGACGATTCCGCCAAGGATATGGCGTTGTGGATCAGCTTGATGGTCGTTTCCGCCGGCGCGATCGTGGCTCTCTTGGTGGTTGCCCGCCGCAAGAAGGCTGAAAAATAATTTGAAAGCATAAAGGATGTACCTATGACTAAACATCAGAATTTATTTCGTGCGATCGTCATGCTTCTCATCCTTGCATTGGCACTGGTCTTTGTTTACAGCGGGATCCGCATCGTGGATGCGCTCCTTACGCCTAAAAACTCTGTGGATACCGGTGCGACTGTTTCCAAAACCATCGTGAAGGACGGGGTAGAGTATTTCCCCCGTCAGGACATCACGGTGCTGATGCTGATGGGTATCGACCGTAACGGCCCGGTAGAGGCCAGCGGATCGTATAATAATACCGGCGCGGCCGATATGGTGGCGTTGGCCGTTTTTGATGAGACCCATAAGACCATCAATGTCTTGATGCTGAACCGCGATACCGTGCTGGAAATGCCGGTATTGGGGGTGAACGGCAGTCCGGCAGGTACCGCCACCGCCCAACTGGCGCTGGCGCATACCCAGGGCACCGGCATGAGGGATAGCTGTGAAAACACCAAAAAAGCGGTCTCCTCCTTCCTGTGCGGCATCGATATCGATCATTATATTTCGATGAATATGGATACCGTGGCCCTGCTGACCGATGCGGTGGGCGGCGTCAAGGTGACCGTTACCGAGGATTTTTCGGCGGTGGATCCCACCATCCCCATGGGCGAGGTGACCCTGACCGGGAGCCAGGCGTTCAATTTCGTGCAGAACCGTAAGGACGTGGGCACGCAGCTGAACGTTTCCCGTATGGAGCGGCAGAAAGCCTATATCAACGGCTTTATCGACGCGCTGGACGGTAAGCTCGGCTCCGGCTCCTTCGTGGCGGATACCTACGCCAAGATCGAGGATTATATCGTCACCAACACCTCCTCTAAGGGCTTGAGTGCTATGCTCAGCCGCTATGCGGATTATACCCTTGAAGAGATTGTAACGCCCGAAGGCGAGAACAAAAACGTGAACGGCTATATGGAATTCCATGCCGACCAAGAAAAACTCACCGACCTGACCCTCCGCCTGTTCTATTCCGAAAAGAATATTTAAAACCAAACCCGCCATTGCTGTTCGAACGAACAGCAATGGCGGGTCAGACTGTCAAAAAACTATACAAAGACCCCCGTTTCTGGTATAATAAAAGAAAC
>CAYLIT010000082.1:0-7434 GCA_964383835.1 uncultured Eubacteriales bacterium | reverse complement strand
ACCCAAGTATTCCAAAAGGTCGTTTAAGGTGTTGCGCAATTTTTGGGGTGCTTCGTAAAAGATCAGCGTTTCTTGGGTATAACGCACCCCCTCAAGATGCTCACGGCGGCTTTTTTTAGCAGTGGACAGAAAGCCCTGGAAAGAAAATCTGCCGGTAGGCAGGCCCGACAGCACCAAAGCGCTGATGAGGGCACAAGGGCCGGGTACCACCGAAACGGTATAGCCCTCTTCGGTCAGCAGTTTGACTAAATCCTCGCCGGGGTCGCTGATCCCGGGCATCCCCGCATCGGTCACCAGGGCGCAGGTCTTGCCCTCCCGAATGCGGGAAAGGATCTCCATCCCCCGCTCCCGTTTGTTGTGCTCAAAATAGCTGATGAGGGGCTTTTTGATCCCCATATAATTGAGTAATTTTAAGGTGTTGCGGGTATCCTCGGCGGCAATGAAGTCCACCGCCTCTAAAATTTCACGGCAGCGAGGAGAGATATCCCCTAAATTGCCGATGGGCGTTCCCACCAAATATAATACCGGCTCGCTCACAAGCTCCGCTCCCTTCGATAAATTTGCAACAGCTCGTCGGACATTTCGCCGTCTGCCCGATGGAGGATCAGCGTGGGTTCCGCCGTGAGTTCCCGGCGGCTGTCCCGAATCCCCTCGATCAGCACCACCACGGGGACTTCGCCCTCGTGCCCCTGCACCAAACGGATACGGGAGGGGGTCAGGTGATACTGCTTCATTTTTTCTAAAATCTCCGGCAGACGGAACACCCGATGCACCATCGCCAGTCTGCCGCCGGGCTTTAAAAGATAAGCGGCGGCCGCCACCACGTCCTCTAAGGTACAGGCCACCTCACGGCGGGCCAGCTCCCGGTAGGGATTCTGCCCCAAAACACCCCGCCCCATAGGCTCATAGGGGGGATTGACGGTGACAAGGTCATACTCCCCCGCCTTACAAAAGCTTTTGATCTCTTTAAGATCACCCTCGATGACGGTAAAGCGATCCTCACACCGATTTTCCCTGCAGGATCTACGCAACAGGCGGCAAAGTTCCGGTTGCAGCTCCAAGGCCTCTGCCCGTTCTGCATCCCCTCTCGCCAACAGCATGAAAGGAACGATCCCCGTACCGCTACAGAGGTCCAGTAACCGCTCCCCTTTTTTGCAACGGGCAAAGTCAGCGAGCAAAACCCCGTCGGTACCGAAACGGAAGAACTTGGTATTCTGCCAGATCTGCCAACCGTTCAGCTGCAGATCGTCTAATTGGTCAAAGGCTTCCATCAGCGGCCCTCTTTAAAGGCCTTGATCCGAAGATCCTCGCCGTAGAAATAACAATAGGTAAAATGGCCCACCATCCGGGAAACGATCCGCTCGTCGTAGGCCTTCTGGATGCCCTCCAAATTCAGGTTGGTGGAAAAGAGCATCGGCTTATTCAGCCGGATGCGCTGGTCGATGAGGTCGGTCAGCGTTCCCACCGTATAGGCGGTGCGGCTCTCTGTCCCAAGATCGTCGATGATCAGCATATCCACCTCGAAGAACTGGCTCAACTGCCCTTCCTCGTCCTTAAAGCGGGCGGCCTCCAGGCGGCGGGCCAGCTCAGGGGCGCTGATATAAATAACGCTTTTGCCCTGCTCCAAAAGTTTTTTGGCGATGGCGGTGGAAAGATAGGTCTTGCCAAGGCCGGTATTGCCCACGAACAGCAGGCTTTTGGTCTGCCGGCCGAACTGCTCGACATAGTTTTTGCAAAGCTGATAGATCCGCTCCATATTCTCACGGGGAGAAAGAAGCCCGTCCCGGGCCTCGGTGGAAAACAGCGAAAAATCAAAGTTTTCGAAGCTCTGATGGGTCAGCGCCCGATCCAGGTTGGAGCTGCGGAAGTTTTCGGCGATCAGCTCCCGACGGAAGCATTCACACATCCCCTCGGGACCCATGCCGGTATCGCGACAGTTTTCGCACTGAAAATGGGGCTCCAGGTCGGCACCGATGGACTGTAAAAAGTCCTCCCGCTTTTGCTGGAGCGCCTCTAATTCCGCCCGGGCGGCCTCGGCATCACCCAAAGTCGCCATGGCGGTGCAATATTTACTTCCTGCCTCGGTGATAGCGCGATCCATCTCCAAAAGGCAGGGATTTTCGCGGTAGATCCGCTCCCGCCGCTCTGCCGCCTGCCATACGGCCTCGGCGTGGCGGGTGGCGAAGGCCGCCCAAAGTTGCTCTTTATTGCTCATTTGTTATCCCCCTGCATCATGCCGATACTTAATTTTTCAAGCTCCGAAAGGCCGGTGTGCTGCTGGCGGCCGGTGTTGACCTGCTCACGAATATCCGCCACCTTCTTATAGCCCAGCTTGCCCCAGTTTTCCAAGATCTTATTCATATAGGCAAAGGACATCTGCCCTTTATTATCCATACAGCGGTTGTACGCCTCGATGATCAGCTCCTCGGTCAGACCCATGGCCGACCAGCTTTCCAGCATCTCGCGCTGTTTGGCAGAAAAGTTGGTGGTGATGCCGAAGGCCCGTTTGAGGCGGCTTTCCAGATCACGGTAGGTTTCCAGTTGACGGATCTTTTGCTCGGCCAGCTCGAAGGTATTGATGCCGTTATCGAACCAATCGATGGCCACCGTCTCCAGGTAGCGGGCGGAAAATTTATTGATACTGCTACAGTAGGCCGCCAACTGAACCACCATCTCGCAGGAAAAACGCAGATTTTCGGTCATGTTATACAGCACCACCAACAGCGGCTGATTGACCACCTTGCCGGTAATTCTTTGGATCTCGGCCACCATGCCGCGGAATTCCTCGCCGGTCTCCTCCAGGATGATGGTGGGACGTACCTTCGGCAGTTCCCGGGGCTGGACGGTCTTGACCCCCGCTACCAGCCGCAGCTTGCCCTGCTCCAAGGCAAAGACGTTCTCTTTGACCCAAAAATCGATGGCAGACTCCACCTCTTCCAGCTTGATGTTGCAAAACCGTGCGATCTCTGAAGCCTCGTGGGCCAGCTTATCGTAGCGCAGTAAAAACAACAGCACCTTCAGCTGGGCGCCGGTGGCGATATTCATCAGCCCGTCCACCACCCGGTTGGGGATGGAGAAGCAGGGCATTCTTGTATCTTCAAATTGATATTTCATATAAACCTCTTCGCGTGATAGATAAATCCATTATATAAAATATCTTGCTAAAAATCAAGTTGAATGATAGAATATATTCCAGCGAGGTAAAATAGTATGATTTTTGATAAGTTTAAAAAAGAACGCTACATGGTGGTGGGGCTGGGCAATCCCGGCAAGAAGTACGAAAACACCCGCCACAATGCAGGCTGGATGGCCCTGGAGGTGCTGGAAAAGGAATTCGGCGCCACCCCCTTCGGCAACAAGCAGACCGCCACCCTCACCAAGGCGAAGATCGACGGAAAAGAGGTCTTGTTCGTACGCCCCCTGACCTTTATGAATCTTTCGGGCAAGGCGGTGAACGAGGTGGGCTCTTACTACAAGATCCCCCAGGAAAACATCATCGTCATTGCCGACGACGTTTCGATGGACGTGGGCCGGATGCGTATTCGGGACAAGGGCAGTGACGGCGGTCACAACGGCCTGAAGGACATCATCCGGGTGCTGGGCAACCAACAGCTGGTACGGATCAAGTTAGGCGTGGGTCAAAAGCCCCACCCGGACTACGATCTGGCCGATTGGGTGCTGGGCAAGTTCACCAAAGAGGAAAAAGCACGGCTGGAGGAGGCGCTGCAATCGGTACCCGGGGCAGTAAAGCTACTGCTGGACGGGGACGTTGCCGCCGCCCAGAACCGTTTTAACAGGTGATTTGATGGAGCTTTTATCACTCTTGAAAAACGAGCCGGCCTTACAGGATCTGCCCCTTTCGGGGGAGCGCCCTGTTGCCGTCAACGGCTTGCAGGGGCAAAGCAGTCTTTTGGCCGCCGCTTACCTTTGCAAGGAATGGAATCATAAGGGAATTTTCGTCACCCGTCAAGAGGCGGGGGGCGCTGAAATTCTCGGGACTTTGCGCGCCCTTTTGGGCGAAAAGGTCTATTATCTGCCGGAACGGGATTTTCTGTTCGATGAGTATTCCGCCCGCTCCAAGGATCGGGAAAACGCCCATGCCGAGGTGCTTAAAAAGCTCAAAAACGGCGCTTATACCATGATCGTGGCGCCCCTCAGCGCCCTTTTGATGCCGGTACCGCCCCCGGAAGAGACCGAGGAAGAGGGGCTGTTGCTTAAAACCGGCGTTTCTTATGAATTGGACGACCTGACCGAGTATCTGGCCGATCACGGCTACGCTGCCTTTGACTTAGTAGAGGGTAGCGGTACCTTTGCCCGACGGGGCGGTATTTTGGACATCTTCTCCCCCAACTACCCCGATCCCGTTCGGGTGGAGTTCTTTGGTGACGAGATCGACCGTATCGTCTTTTTTGACGCCCTGACCCAACGTACGCTGGAAACGGTGGAGTGCGCCGAGATCGTGGGCTGTCACTCCCGCAAGGGGGAGGAACGACAATTACTGCCTATTTTAGAGCAGTTGGATCACCCCGGCGCCAAAGCCGATCTGGAACGGCTGAAAAACGGTCGCAGTGTGGCGGCAGACCGGTATCTGCCCCTCTTATACCCCACCCTGCACACCCCCCTGGATCTGCACGACGGTCTGCTTTTTATTGAAGAATATGCCAGTCAGCAAAAGGTCTTCTCCTTTATGGAATGGCAGCTTTCGGAGGAAATGACCCGCCATGCGGAAAAGGGCGATTATATGGCCGACGGCGATTACTTTTTGAGCCGGGAGGCCTTTGAGGATCGTTGGAACGGAAAAACCTTACTCTTTTCGGCTGTCACCCCCGCCACCGATCGCCCCTTGGGGGATCTGAGGCAGCTCAGGGTGCTGGAGGATCGCATCCCCTTTTACCAGGAGGATGCCCTGTTGACCGAATTGCAACGGGCGACCGAAGAAAAATACACCACCCTGCTCACCGGCACCGCCGCACGAATCGAAGAATTAAAGGCTACCCTTACCGAGGGGCATATTCCTCTTTCAGACAAACCCGAAAAGGGGTACATCACTTGCCTTGAAACCTCCCTTTCCCTGAATCTCAGGTTCCCCGATGCGGGACTTTTACTGCTTTCGGACGGCAATAAAAAGGCCGAGCAGACCCGTCGCAAAAGCGGCATCAAGGGGGAAAAGATCCGTTCCTTCAACGATATCACCCCCGGAGATTTAGTGGTACACGTTTCCCACGGTATCGGTGTTTACAAGGGCATCCGACAGGTGGAAAACCAAGGGGTGACCAAGGATTATATCGTCATCGGCTACGACAAGGGGGATACCCTGTTCGTTCCCTGCCCCCAGCTGGATCTGATCTCCAAATATATCGGCACCGCCGAGGATCATACCGTCAAGCTTTCCCGTCTGGGCGGTACCCAGTGGGAAAAGACCAAGGCGAAGGTCAAAAACCAATCCCGGGAGGTGGCGCGCGAGCTGATCGCCCTCTACGCCAAGCGGTTGAACGCCCCCGGTGCCCCCTGCGACCCGGACACCGATTGGCAGTTGCGGTTTGAAGAACAGTTCCCCTACGAGGAGACCCCCGACCAGGTGCGGTGCGTGGAGGAGATCAAAAAGGATATGGAACAGCCCTATCCCATGGATCGCTTGCTTTGCGGTGACGTGGGCTTTGGCAAAACGGAAGTGGCTCTGCGGGCGGCTTTTAAGGCGGTGGACAACGGCTTTCAGGTGGCTCTGCTCTGCCCCACCACCATCCTTTCGGAACAGCATTATCTGACCGTCAGGGAGCGGTTTGCCGACTTCCCCATCAATGCGGCGGTGCTCAACCGATTCCGCACCCCCAAGGAAACCAAAAAGATCCTTGCGGATCTGGAAAGCGGCCGGCTGGACATTATTATCGGTACCCATCGCCTGCTTTCGGGGGATATTCACTTCAAAAAACTGGGTCTTTTGATCATTGACGAGGAGCAACGGTTCGGGGTCAAGCACAAAGAAAAGATCAAGGAGCTTTCGGTGGGTGTGGACGTACTGACCATGAGCGCCACCCCCATCCCCCGTACCCTCAACATGGCCCTTTCGGGCATCCGGGATCTTTCCATCATCGAGGATCCCCCCGCCGACCGTCAGCCGGTGACCACCTACGTGCTGGAATACCAGGAGGATCTCATCCTCTCGGCCATCGCCCGGGAACTGAAGCGGGGTGGGTGCGTCTTTTATATGAAAAACGACGTAGAGGCTCTGGAGCGGATCTCCGCCCGGCTTTCCGACAAGCTGCCCGAGGCCCGCATCGCGGTGGGACACGGCAAAATGACCGGGACCGAGCTGGAAAAGACCTGGGAGAAGGTACTGAAGCATGAGGTGGATATCCTCATCTGTACCACCATCATCGAGACCGGAATCGATGTTTCCTTTGCCAACACCCTCATCATCGAGGACGCCGACCGACTGGGGCTTTCCCAGCTCCATCAGATTCGCGGACGGGTGGGCAGAAGCAGTACAAGAGCCTACGCCTACCTCACCTATCGCCAGGGCAGTATCATGAACGAGGTAGCCGCCAAACGGTTGGCCACCATCCGGGAGTTTACCGAATTCGGCAGCGGACTGAAGATCGCCATGCGGGATCTGGAGATCCGCGGTGCCGGCGCCCTGTTGGGCGAAAAACAGCACGGGCAGATGAACGTGGTGGGCTACGATATGTATATGCGGATCCTCAAGGAGGCGGTCACCGAGGAGCAGGGCAAAACCGAAGCCCCGCCTGCCGATTGCGCCATCGACGTTTCTGTCAGCGCCTTTATCCCCAAGGATTACGTCCCCAGCGAAAAGACCCGCATCGACCTTTATAAAAAGATCGCCGCCATCGCCACGCCGGAGGATTACGAGGATATGATCGACGAGCTTTGCGACCGGTTTTCCGATCCCCCCGCCCCCATCCTCAATCTGATGAAGATCGCCCTTCTCAGAGCCATGGCCCGGGAAAACGGCATCCCGGACATCAAGCAAAAGCAGGATTCGGTGCTGTTCTTTGTCAGCGAGCCCCAGCCGGAGGTGCTCTCTAAATTGGTGCACGCCATGAAGGGCCGCCTGCTCTACTCCATGGGCGGCAAGCCCTATTTCACCCTGAAATTGGCAGACCGAAACAACCTTCTGGAAGAAATGAACCACTTCTTAAAAACTTACGGCGAAATTAAAAATGCGGAAGCCTAATCCCACGGGTGAATAAGGCAGTATTCTGAATTTATTACATCTGTGGCGTTGCAATGGGTAGAAACAAGGCTTTGGCTATAACGGTCAAAGCCTTTTTCTATACCTAAATATCCGCACATTGGTATTTCGAAATAATTTCATTTATAATGAAATCAAAAAAATTGAAAGCCACTGCACCGATGGAGGTGGTGCAGAAGATGAATAATATCCGTAACCGAGCCACCGAAATTGTCAACGCAGAG
>CAYLIT010000081.1:0-7484 GCA_964383835.1 uncultured Eubacteriales bacterium | reverse complement strand
CCTGTCACCCTCTGCAACCGGGTGGGCGGCATGATCCCCAGCCCCGACCAGGTGCTGGATTCCATCCGCAAGGCACAGAAAGGAGCGTAAACCATGGCTGTTGTTTTTGAAAAACCCAAGGCATTGACCGATGCCGTCCTCCATTACTGCCCCGGCTGCCCCCACGGCATCATCCACCGTCTGGTGGCAGAGGCCATTGACGAGCTGGGCATCGAAGGCAAGACCATCGGCGTCGCGCCCGTTGGCTGTGCCGTTATGGCCTATGACTACTTCGCCTGCGATATGATCGAGGCTGCCCACGGCAGAGCTCCCGCTGTTGCCACCGGCATCAAGCGCTGCCGTCCCGACAACATCGTCTTCACCTATCAGGGTGACGGCGACCTGGCCTCCATCGGTATGGCCGAAACGGTCCACAGCGCCGCAAGAAACGAAAACATCACCGTCATCTTCGTCAACAATGCCATCTACGGCATGACCGGCGGCCAGATGGCCCCCACCTCCCTGCCCGGTCAGGTGACCCAGACCTCTCCCTACGGCCGTGACGTCACCACCGCAGGCTATCCCGTTAAGGTGAGCGAGCTGCTCTCTACCCTGGACGGTCCCGAGTACATTGAACGTGTGGCCGTTAACAACGTCAAGAACGTCAAAGCCGCCAAAAAGGCCATTCTGAAGGCGTTTAAGAACCAGATCGAGGGCAAGGGCTTCTCGCTGGTCGAGGTGGTTTCTACCTGTCCCACCAACTGGGGTCTGACGCCTTCTAAGGCGCTGGAGTGGCTGGAGGAAAATATGCTTCCCTACTATCCCTTGGGCGTTTATAAAGACAGAAGTGCGGCAAAGGAGGACTAAATCATGACAACTCAAATTCTCATTGCCGGTTTCGGCGGCCAGGGTGTTCTGTTCGCCGGTAAGTTTATTGCTTATAAGGGTCTTTTGGAGAATAAGGAAGTCAGCTGGCTCCCCTCCTACGGCCCCGAGATGCGCGGCGGCACCGCCAACTGCAGTATCATCCTCAGCGATGATCCCGTTGGCTCCCCCATCGTTTCTACCCCCGACGTGCTGATCGCCATGAACCTGCCTTCTCTCGACAAGTACGAGGAAGCCACCGTAGCAGGCGGCAAGATCTTTGTGGACAGCACCCTGATCGGCCGCAAGGTAGAGCGTAGCGACGTGGAGACCTTCTATATCCCCGCCACCAAGATGGCGGCGGATGCAGGCATCCCCACCCTTGCCAACATGATCATGATGGGCAAGATGATCAAGGAGACCGGCCTTGTGAACTACGGTGATATCACCGAGGCGCTCAAGAAGGTGGTTTCCGCCAAGCGTGCCAATTTGATGGAGCTGAACATCAAGGCTCTGGAAATGGGCTATAACTACGCTGAATAACGAAAAAGACCCGGAGGGAATTCTCTGTTCCCTCTGGGTCGTTATTTTTAAGGAGTATCTATATGAAGCATTACGACTTGATCGTATTGGGCGGCGGTATCACCGGCTGTTGCGCCGCCATCGGTGCCGCAAGAGAGGGTCTCAAGGTCCTGCTCATCGAAAAGGGCGGTGCTTTGGGCGGCGCCATGTGCCGAATGTACGTCAACCCCTTTATGCGCTACCATACGGGTACGCCGGAAACGGGGACCGTCATCAACAAGGGCTTATTTGCCGAAATTCTCGCAGACCTCCGCGAAATGGGTGGTCTGCCTAACGGAAAAACCTTCAATGAAGAGTACATGAAGGTGGTGCTGGACCGCAAAGCCGCTGAAGCGGGAGTGGAGGTGCTGTTCCACGCCCACTTTACGGGGGTAAAAATGGACGCTGAGCGCCTTTCTGCCCTCACGGTGGAAACACGCGTGGGCGAGGTCACTTTCACCGCTGAGCGCTTTATTGACGCCTCCGGTGATGCCATGCTGGCCTTTAAAGCAGGATGCCCCTATCAGATCGGGCGGGAAGAGGACGAGGCTTGCCAGCCCATGACCCTGTGCTTTCGGATGGCGGGGGTGGATATCGAGCGTTTCAAGGCGGCGAAAGCCCAAACCAACGCCCTTTACAACCAATTTCAGGCAGAGGGCAAAATTCAGAACCCCCGGGAAAATATCCTGTTCTTTATGCACACCTCCGAAGGCGTCCTGCACCTCAATTCCACCCGTGTGATCGGCAGATCGCCCCTGGATCCCTTTGCTCTTTCCAAGGCCGAAATGGAGGCCAGAGAACAGATGATGGAGCTCTACGCCTTTTTGAAGGCCAATGCGCCGGGCTGTGAAAACGCCACCCTTCTTTCCTCGGCGCCGGAGATCGGCGTGCGGGAAAGCCGCATGATCAAAGGCGCCTACACCATCACCGCCTCGGATCTTTTGGAATGCCGTGAATTTGAGGACAGCATCGCCGTGGGCTGCTACGAGATGGACATCCACTCCCCCGACGGCAGCGGTACCACCATCAAAAAGCTTCCCCGGGGAAAATGGTATCATATCCCCTATCGGGCGCTCCTGCCCCAAAACTGCGAAAATCTTTTGGTGGCGGGCAGATGCATCTCCTCCACCCACGAAGCCCAATCGGCGTACCGGGTTCTGCCCATCGTCGCCAACATCGGCGAGGCGGCCGGTCTTGCGGCAGCCCTTTCGCTAAAGAAAAACCTGCCCCTTGCCAAAATTCCCATGACCGGCCTGCACGCTTGTTTGGAAAAGAACAATTTGATGTATTGAGCAACAGTCAGGTCCTGTCCTGATGGGAAGAAGTCGCGGCCGCGACTTAATGTTCTTTCTCTTACTCTGACTCTTTCTCTATCTCTTTCTCTGTGGGACAATATCCCACCTGTTCAAACTGTTGAAAACTCCGCAAACGCTGATGGTACCTCACTTTTTTGAATGTGACAGGATGGTACAAAAGGAAAAACGGATGAAGAAATAATCTTCATCCGTTTTTCCTTTTATTTACTTGTCAATTGGTTTAATTCCGTTGTTAATACTGCCGGGCTGAGTTCAACCTGTTTGACCGCTTTTTCATTCACAAAAGAACCTTTTCCGTCCGATTTAAAATACCCGGGAAACCCCCATACCGGATAGTAGCCGTCACTTTCCGGGACACTTCCTTCAACATACCGCAATAGCAGGATGCATTCCTCGCCGATCTCAAAATCAAGCCGGTTCAGTTCTGTTGCAAGAATACTTTTTTCGTCCTCACCGTAAAGGATCAAATCGGGATTTAATCCCCTGCCGTTGGAGGTCTTGACGTTGATCGTCGCGCCGTCGTAGTCCCCTTTATAGAGCGTTTGGATCTCCACCGTGTATTCCGTGATTTGCTCGTTATCAATCACGTTCCCGTCGGCATCCGCCCGCGTCCCATCCGGGTTGACCATAAACTCGCTGTTTTTCTTGACGACCTTTCCCTTAATGATGATCTCCGCCGTTTCTATCAATTGTTCTTTTGTAAAGCCGGTACGGCTTTCGTCGATCTCGATAACCGTTTTATCCGTCGGTGTCTCATCAATGATCGGAGGCTCTGTATTGCCCTTAGTAAGAATGATCATACCCCCGATGACAAGGATACAGAGACAATTTAATATCATTACAACGCCGACACGCCTTCTTTTCTTTTGCACGGCAATATACTCGTCTCTGCGCCGCAAAACGCTTTCGGCAATCTCGTTATAATCTTTCATAAACATAACCCTCCTTATGAAGTTCTGTTTTGAGGGATACTTTGGCGCGATAGATCAAATTTTCAATTTGACGTTTATTCTTTTTCAATATAATTGCCGCTTCTTGATTTGAAAATTCCTCAAAATAAAATATGGCGATACTCCGGTTTTAACTTATTCAGCGCTTTATGAACGATGATTTTTTCTTCAGCCTTTAAGAATTCTTTTTCTACCGTATTTTCTTCCCGTATATAATTTTCCAATTCCTCGAAGGAAACGGTAGAATCTTTTCTTCTCTTCCTCAAGTGATCAAGCGCCAGATTTCTGCCGATTGAAAAAAGCCAGGTCTTGAATGCACTCTCACTCCGAAAATGCGGTTTTTTCGTCACGAGTTTAAAAAAATGTCTTCCATCACTTCTTCCGCTTCATAGATATTATTTAAATAGCCGTTTAAGTATAATATAAGGCCGTCTTTGTAGATCCGTATGATCTCCACGATCCCTGTATCATCCCCCGCAAGGAAACGGCGGTAGCTACTTGCACCGTTATCCACTGACTTTCTCCTTTCTTCCCGGAGCTTTTCGGCTCCGTTCACTTATTAGACGTACCAACCGTAAAAAACGCTCACTTTTATTATGAAAAAAGTTCGGTTTTGAACCGAACTTCTTTTTATGCCGTGATATTTTTCACCCAGGAGCCTTTTTCCACCAAATAAATACCAAAGGCGGCTTTGAGCAGCGCAATGCTCTGGATGATGGTGAACAGCCCCAGTATGGGAATAGCGGTAAAGCGGCTGAGCAGGAAGGAAACGAGCACGTTTCCGCCCCACATAAAGCCGTTATCGAACACCACCGTGATGGCCATTTTGCCGCCGGAGCGCATGGCAAAATACGAAGCATGAACGATAGCATCAAAGGGCATGGCGACGGCGGAGATCTGCATCATGCGGGTGGCCATGTGGCGAATCTCCGGGGAGGTATTATAGGCAAGAGGAATAAACTCTGCCAGCACCACGTAAAGCGCGCCGACGATCACCGACACAAAGGCAGAGAAGGCGATCATCTTGCGGCAGTCCTGCTTGGCCTCCTTCAACTGCCCTGCGCCCAGCATCTGCCCCAAAATGATCCCGATGGAGGAGCCCACCGCCATATAAGCGATGGCAAAGACGTTCCAGAAGGTCTGGGAGATATTGAGGGCGCCCATGGCATCCAGTCCGCGGGCGGAATAGCTTTGATTGACCATCGCAAGGCCAACCGCCCAAAAGGCCTCGTTGAGCATCAGGGGCAGGCCCTTGATAAAGAACTGCCCGGCCAGACTGCCGGGCACGTAGAGACTGCGCAGAGCGCCTTTCATAAAGGGATACTTTTTGGTATTCAGATGGGTGGCCAGCATCACGACAGCCAGCTCCGTAAAGCGGGAGGTCACCGTAGCGATGGCCGCGCCCCTGACCCCCAATGCAGGAAATCCGCAATAACCGAAGATCAACAGGGTATTCAGCACCAGATTGACCAGCACCGCCACAAGCCCCGCCACCATCGGCAGGTTGGGGAAGCCGGTCTCTCTGAGGGTGCTGGAATAGCATTGCACCACAGCGAAGGGGAACAGCCCCACCAGCATGATCATCAGATAGTCCTTGGCGTGACCCAAGGTCACCAGAGGATCGGTAGTACCCGCCTCGCCCTGCATATACAGGTTCAACAGCGGCTCGCCGAAGAAGAAAAACAGGGCGATGCCCGCCACCGTCAAGGCACCACAGAACAACAGCTTGAACCGGAAGGTATATTTCAACCCCTGATCGTCGCCTTTGCCGTAATACTGAGCACTGAAAATACCCGCACCGGACACTGCACCGAAGATGCACAGGTTAAAGACGAAGATCAGCTGGTTGGATACCGAAACACCGGTCATCTCGGCGGTACCCACCCGACCGATCATGATGTTATCCAGCATATTCACAAAGTTTGTGATGCCGTTCTGCACCAAGATCGGCAGCATCAGGGCAAAAAGCCGTTTATAAAAGGCTCTGTCGCCGATCAACTTTTTTAACATAGCAACCTCACTTTAATTTTGAAAGCTCCTTCATTCTCTGCGTATTGCTGAGAGTCTGCTTACGCAAACGGATGTTGGTGGGGGTCACCTCGATCAGCTCGTCGGGAGCGATAAACTCGATGGATTCCTCCAGGCTCAGCTTTTTAGGCGGAATAAGACGCAGAGCCTCGTCCGAGCCGCTGGCGCGCATATTAGTCACGTGCTTACGCTTACAGACGTTGACGGCAATATCGTCGCCCTTAGGGTTCATGCCGACGATCATACCCTCGTAAACAGGGGTACCGGGCTCGATAAACAGAGCGCCGCGCTCCTGGGCGTTAAAGAGACCGTAGGTCACTGCCTCGCCCGTTTCAAAGGCAATGAGAGAGCCGGTGGAGCGGCCGGGGATCTCACCCTTATAGGGCTCGTAGCCGTGGAAGATGGTGTTCATCACACCCTCGCCACGGGTAGCGGTAAGGAAATCGCTCTTATAGCCGATCAAACCTCGGGCAGGAACCAGATATTGCAGCTTCATGCGGCTGCCGTTGGGCTCCATGGAGAGCATCTCGCCCCGACGGGAGCCCAAGCGCTCCACCACCGCGCCGACGCAATCCTCCGGCACGTCGATAAACACCTGCTCGATAGGCTCACAGGTGGTGCCGTCGATCTCTTTATACAATACGTGAGGCATGGAGACGGCAAACTCGTAGCCCTCCCGCCGCATGGTTTCGATCAGAATGGAAAGGTGCATCTCACCACGACCCGCCACCTTAAAGGTGTCGGCGGTCTCACCCTCTTCTACCCGCAGGGAAACGTCCTTGAGGAGCTCCCGCATCAAGCGGTCACGGATGTGGCGGGAGGTGACGAACTTCCCCTCACGCCCTGCAAAGGGGCTGTTATTGACCATGAAATTCATTTCCAGAGTGGGCTCGCTGATCTTGACAAAGGGCAGGGGCTCGGGGTTGGCGGCGGCGCAAAGGGTCTCACCGATGGTGACGTTCTCGATACCCGAGAAGCAGACGATATCCCCCACCTTGGCCTCGGTGACGGGCACTCTGTTCAAGCCCTCGATAGCAAACAACGCCTGCACACGGCCCTTGCGGATGGCATCGGGCTCATGGTAGTTGCAGATGGCCAGCTCTTCGTTCTGACGGATGACACCGCGCTCCACCCGACCGATACCGATACGGCCGACAAAATCATTATAGTCGATGGAAGAGACCAGCATCTGCAAGGGTTCTTCCGGCTCCCCCTCGGGGGCAGGGATCTGCTCTAAAATTTTATCAAAGAGGGGGGCGAGATCGGTGCCCTTGACGTCGGGGGTCAGGGATGCGGTACCCTCACGACCGGAGCAGAACAGAATGGGGCTGTCCAACTGCTCGTCGGTGGCACCCAGCTCGATCAACAGCTCCAGCACCTCGTCCACCACCTCTAAGGGGCGGGCGTCGGGGCGATCCACCTTATTGACCACCACGATGATCTGATGACCCATCTCCAGCGCCTTCTCCAGCACGAAGCGGGTCTGGGGCATGGCGCCCTCAAAGGCATCCACCAGCAACAGTACGCCGTTTACCATCTTGAGGATGCGCTCCACCTCGCCGCTGAAATCGGCATGGCCCGGCGTGTCTACGATGTTGATCTTGGTGCCCTTCCAATGGGCGGCGGTATTCTTGGCCAGGATGGTGATGCCGCGCTCCCGCTCCAGGTCACTGCTGTCCATCACACGGTCAGCCACCGCCTGGTTATCACGGAACACACCGCCCTGCTTGAGCATTTCGTCTACCAGGTTAGTCTTACCGTGGTCAACGTGGGCGATGCTGGCAAT
>CAYLIT010000080.1:0-7620 GCA_964383835.1 uncultured Eubacteriales bacterium | reverse complement strand
GGCTGTCGCCTTGCGAGAACAAAGTGGGTGAAAAGCACTGAAATATGCCGCTTTGCGGCGGGTTCAAGTTTAATTGCTCACCCTATACAGACCCCGGAAGATCTCTCTTCCGGGGTTCAGTATTGAATTACATAAACGCATTCATAATCTTTTCACGCAGATCGGGAAGATAATCCGGTGCAGTAGGATAATGGATAAAATCCAGCGTACCGTCGGTTTCTTCCATAATGAGCTTTTCCGTCGCCTCACGGCCGAATTTTTCTTCATACAGCTTCAGTGCACGCATATCGTCCACCGCTTCTCGCAATGCATTCAAGCGCATAGACTCCCAGGCTTTTCCATCCGTGCCGGGATAGACCAAAAAGCAATCTCCGGCAGGGGTAAAGAAGCCGCCGTCGGCATAGCCATAGGGATCTAATACGTCACGGGAATGGCAGGAGTTATAAAAATTATAACCCCAATGCAAAAATCCCTCGATATTATACAGATAGAGCTGTACCCCCAGCATTCTGGTACGGTGGGAGGGCATGGAAATGGAACGGTCGGACACACCGGCGGTGCCGCCACCACAGTAATAGACCCAAAGATCCGGCACACCTGCCTCAATAAAGGTCATGGCATTGCGAGTATTGGGAACCGGCTTTTTCAAGATACCTTCGCTGTAAAAATCAAAGCTGGAAAGAGCATCAATGATGGGATACCCCTCAAGATATTGACCGATCAATTCCTTACAACGCTTATAATGCTCCAATTGTTCCGGCTTAGGCTCGTCGGACACATGGAAAAAGCACTTATTATCCAAGCCGCGCTTTTTGAACTCACCCAAAACAGCAGGAATAAACTGACCCAAGAAAGCAGCATATTCCTCGCCCATCGAATCTGTATGCCAGCCGAAATATTTTCTCTTTCGGCCATTGACCTTGACAACAATCTTAGGCGCCGCTGCGGCACCCCATTGGGTAAAGAAATGGGGAATTTCAAAATACTCCACCCCGCAATCCAGGCAAAGATCGATCCAACGGTGCAGTTTATCAAAGCTAAACTTATAGGTATCCTTCCCCGTCAGTTCAATATCCACCAGCTGGGTGGTCAGCCGCTCCCCACCCACATAAGTATCAAGCTCCGGAGTAAAGATCGGCGTTAAGATCATATTGATCCCGTTGCGGGTAGCGGTACGTAGGTAACTTTCGATCAGTTTCCAATGCTTTTCGGAAAAAGCCTTGGTGTGGTAATAATTAGCGATACAGTCGGTATAAAACCACTCGGTATGGATCAACTTCTGCTTGGGCAGCTCGGCATCCAACACCTGAACGGTACCCGCGACCGTACCAAGGCACTCGGCGGTCTTTTCCTCAAGGATCGAGAGCGAAATATCATACTCCCCCGCTTCAAAGCCGGCAGGCAATTCGATATCCACCCAAAGGGCATGGGTCTGCCCATTCGGCAACGAAACCGCAGCCGGATAGATCAACGGACGAAGCAGATCAGGATAAGCACCCGGCTCGGTTTTGATCAGTTCGCCTTCTGCCGGAACGTTATAAGTAGGATACATATTCAGCACGTTGGAAACCAGCCGAAGCTTGGCATACGGCGCCAGGGCGCCCCCAAGACGAACGGGTGCCCAACGCTGAATTCTGCGTTCAAGATGCTCCGCACGGTACATCACCTGGAACGAAAGACGTTCGTTGCGGAACATCCGAAAAGAGGTCTTTTCCGGCTTACTTTCAAGCAGATCGCTAAAAAAACACTTTTCCAGCGAGGAGACCATTTTCATCTGTACAGCGATCATCAGTCCTCAATCTCCAATTCAGCCAGGATCGCACGGTGATCCGAGATAATCTCGGTACGCTTCTCGTAATAAAGAGGCTTGATACCGCCATCCACAAAGATATAGTCAATACGGGCAACGGGATCCAATTCAGGATCAGTGTTCTTTTCAAAACAATCGGTAAAAGCCTCGGCCAGGCGAGGATACCACTCCATATTGGGGCGCATATTCAAGTCGCCGGTAAAGATCACGGGGCCCGTGATCTTGGCCTTTTCTGCCAAAACGGTATCGGTAGCCAGGCCCTTGGCATCGGGAGTCAGGCCAAAGTGGCTGTTCATAAAGGTAATGACCTTGCCGTTTACATCGATCTGACACACCATCAGCACACGCTCCTCGTAGCTTTTGCCCACGTAAATACGCTCATCCTCCGGAACAGCAATATGGAAGGTATTCATGCTGATGATGGGATACTTGGACAGGATCGCAACACCGTAGGGACGCTTTACGCCATCCTTACGAACCACGTCGATGGCCTTGGCAAAAGCGCTGTGCCAACCAAGCTTTTCAGCAATATAGCCGGGCTGATCGGGGAAAGCACCGTCCGGTGGACAGTTATAGATCTCCTGGATACCCACGATATCCACGTCGATCTCAGCAATATGATTGACCATCCGATCCAGATCTACCTCCGGCTTTTCGCCGGCCAGGCGCTGAGCATGGTTCACACCGTGCTGAATATTAAAAGAGCTAACCTTCAGTTTCATGTTATTCTACCTCCAGAGTTGCAATCATCGGCAGGTGATCGGCGACCACCTCCGTGGGGATCTGCAGATCCAGCGTTTTAGTATCCTTATCGGTTAAAATATAGTCGATCTTGATACGAGGCTGATGGCTGGGGAACGTCAGGCAGGCGTCGCCCCGAATATCAGCGGTATCCTTAAAGACCTCTTTGATCCGCAAAATATGCGCATCATCGGGAGTGATGTTGAAGTCGCCGGTCAAAACAACAGGGCCGGAAATCTCGGCTTTAGCCGCCAAAACTGCATCGGTCGCCTTATCGACCTCGATATCTCGCAAGCCGAAATGACTGTTCATAACGGTAATGATCTTGCCGTTGATCTCCAGTTCTGCAATCATCAGCATACGGTCTTCGTATTTTTCCCCTTCTTTACGCTCCTCGGGCAACGTCTTGATAGGAATTCTCTTAAAAGAACGAATGGGATGCTTGCTCAGAATTGCAATGCCGTAGCCGCGCACAGGCGCATCCTTTCTTTTAACGTCGATCGCCTTGCCAAAAGCGTAGTTCCAGCCCAGCTCCTGCGCCAGATAGGCAGGCTGCTGACCAAATTCCGTTCCGGGCAGAGCATCGCTGATCTCGTTGATACAGCAAAAATCCGCATCAAACGTCCGGATATGCGCCACCACCCGATCCAGCTCAATGTCGGGATTCTCGCCCCGTACGCGCTTATCGTGATTGCGACCGCATTGAATGTTAAAGGTTGCCGCTTTGAATATCATGGTTATACCTCCCTTTTATGTATCAACACATATTGGTTTCATTATATCACATCTTTTTATAAAAAAAAGACCTTATTTGTTTAAAGTTTTATATTTTTGGTTCAACGGACACCTTAATATTGTAAAATCAACGAAATCATGCTATAATAAATCCAAATCTTTAAGAAAGGAGTGGCCGGATGCTTTTTTCAAGCTCGATATTTTTATTCATCTTCCTTCCCATCGTGCTGATCGTTTACTACGGTCTTTTGCGCAAATGGCGAGGCGGTCAAAACATCTGGCTTTTGCTGGTCAGTCTTTTTTTCTATGCCTGGGGCGAGCCGTGGTTCGTATTGGTGATGATCGGCTCGATTCTGACCAACTGGTCCCTTGCCCTTTGGGTGGATGCCCGAAAAAAGAAGGAAAAATCAGCAAATGGCGTTATCGCTCTGACGGCAATCGTAAACCTGGCGATCCTTTTCATCTTTAAATATCTAATGTTCACCCTCGGCATCATAAACGATCTTTTCGGCGCCAAGCTCTCCGTTCCGACCATCACCCTGCCCATCGGAATTTCCTTTTTTACCTTCCAGGCAATGTCCTACGTATTCGACGTTTCCCGCGGGCAGGGCGAGGTACAAAAGAACCCCTTAAACGTAGGACTTTACGTATCCTTCTTCCCTCAACTGATTGCAGGACCCATCGTCCGTTACGAAACGGTGGCCGAAGAGATCAAGCACCGAAAAGAGAACTTCGACGACTTTTCCGCAGGTGTCTGCCGCTTCATCATCGGACTTGGCAAAAAGGTATTGCTTTCCAATCAATTGGCCCTCTGTGCCGATGCGGCTTTTGTCGCAGAAGCGCCGTCAGCGGCGATGGCATGGCTGGGCGCCATTGCCTACTCTCTGCAGATCTATTATGACTTTTCCGGCTATTCCGATATGGCCATCGGTCTTGGGCGGATGTTCGGTTTTCACTTTCTGGAAAACTTTGATTACCCCTACATCTCTAAATCCATTTCGGAATTCTGGCGCAGATGGCACATCTCTCTGGGCAGTTACTTCAGAGATTACGTTTACTTCCCGTTGGGCGGCAGTCGGGTCAAGAGCAAATGGCGGCTGGTGTTCAATCTTTTCGTCGTTTGGTTTCTGACCGGCCTTTGGCATGGAGCGGCCTGGACCTTTATTCTGTGGGGTCTTTATTATTTCGCACTGATCACCCTGGAAAAGCTGACCGGTTGGAACGATAAACTGCAAAAGACGCCGTTTATCGCTCACGCCATCACTCTGGTTCTGGTGTTGGTGGGTTGGGTTCTTTTCCGGGCGCCCGACGCCGGTACGGCATTGAATTTTCTCGGTTCTATGGTCGGATTCGGCGGCACGCTTTGGGATGCCACCGCCACCCTGTGGCTCACCGAGAGCGCCTGGTGCCTTATTGCAGGTCTGCTCTTTGCCTGCCCCGTCGCGAAGAAGTTTTCAACAAAAAAAGGAATTCAAGCCGTCCTCTATCCCATCGTTTTGATGCTGATCTTTATCCTTTCGGTCAGTTATTTGATCAAAGGCGGATATAACCCCTTTATTTATTTCAACTTTTAAGGAGTAACATGAAGAATATCAGTCAAAAAGTAACAGCCATTCTCTTTTTGGCGGGGCTACTCGGTATGATGACCGTACTGCTTTACAACGGCCAAAAGCTCAAGACCGAGATCCTTTACCAATACCAGCAATCCACCACGGGAGAAAGCGATACACTCCGGCAGATCCACGCCGCCATCGACGCTACGGAAGATCAGCTGGACCAAAGCAATCCGTTGCGCAACACATTTATCGATATCAACGGTGGCTTTCAGCGCCTGATGGGTAAGCGGGTACTGGAGGATGCCAATCCCCAGCTCAAGGTCCATAGGCTGGATAACGGACAATTGACCTTCACGGTCGAGCCCACCGAAACAGACTGGAAAGCCGAAAACCTCGTTTCCCTTTCGGAATGGTGCGCCGCGCAAGACACTCCCCTGTTATACGTACAAGCCCCATTCAAGATCGACCCGGCAGACGCCCAGCTCCCCACCGGAACCTCAGATTACACCAATCAGAATGCCGACGCGCTTTTGGCTGCCCTGGAGCAAGCAGGCGTAGATCACCTGGATCTGCGCCAAGAGATCAAGGAGCAAGGGCTGGATCATGCCTCTCTCTTTTATAAGACCGACTCCCACTGGACCACCGAAGCCGCCTTTTGGGCCTACACCACCATTTGCGAAACCCTGGAAGAAGACTACGGATTTTCCATTGACGACGCAGTTACGGATCCCGCCAATTTCAGCACCACCACCTATGAGAACATCTTCTTGGGTAGCCAGGGCAAGCGTGTTGGAACGTTGTACGCAGGTGTGGATAACGTAAACATTCTGCTCCCAAAGTTTGAAACCAACCTGCGCTACGAGGTTCCCAACCACAACTTCTCCAAAACAGGAAGTTTTAACGAAACGGTGATGGACTATGCACACGTAAAAACAACCGACTATTACAATAAAAGTCCCTACTACGTTTATTCCGGCGGCGATTACCCCCTCTCCCACATCACCAATCTGAATCAGCAAAACGGCAAAAAGATCCTGCTGGTGAGAGATTCTTTTTCTTGTGCAGTTGCCCCCTTTCTTTCATTGGCGGTAGGTCAGGTCGATACCTTTGATCTGCGTTACAACGACACACCGTTAAAGGATTATATCACCGAAAGCGACCCGGATATCGTCATTTTTCTCTATAATCCCGGCGTTATCCGCGACGACGTGATGTTCCAATATTAAAACAAAAAGCCGAAAGGAAATCCTTTCGGCTTTTAAATTATTCTTCATCCTCGGCAGGAGGATCCAGTTTGATAACTGCCTCCAGCACTCGTTTTTCATCGACCTTGGTGATCTTAACATTAAAGTTATCGTAGTGGAACTCATCGCCCTTCTGCGGGATCTCGCCAAGTTGCTCCACGATCCAGCCACTCAAGGTGGCGGCGGTACTTTCAAGATCCAGTTTCACTTCACGCTCAACCTTATTCAATTCGGTATCGCCTTCGATCTTATAAGTAAACTCATCCTGCTCGATGATATCGGTGGGTGTTTCTTCCAGTTCGCCAACCAACAACTCGATCAGGTCATTGATGGTCACAATACCGTCGGTACCGCCAAATTCATCAATTACCACAGCAAAATGTTTCTTTTCAACCTTCATCTGACGGAACAGATCGTCCGTCTTCATATGGGTGGAGGCCAGCAGAGGCTTCACCACTGCCCTTTCTATCACTTCTTTTTTAGTGAGTTCTGAGAGACGGAAAAACTTACGGGAATCCAGCACACCAACCACCTGGTCGGCAGTATCTTTACAAATAGGATAGAAGGTATGAGGTACTTCAAAGATGGTCTTTTTCCATTCTTCAATGGAATCCTCATCCCAAAGACAAACCAGCTCCGTACGGTGGGTCATTGCCTGAGCCACGGTCAGATCATCGAACTCAAATACGTTCTGGATCAGTTCGTTCTCTTCTTCATCAATAACGCCCTTTTCGGTACCGGCATCCGCCATCATCAAAATATCTTCTTCGCTGACCTGCTCCTCGGTTTCATTGGGGTCGATCCCCATCAAACGCAGTACGCCGTTGGTACAAACGGTAAGCAGCATGACCAGCGGAGCAAAGATCTTGGAGATCAAGCTGATAGAGCCGGAGAGGCCAAGCGCCAGCTTTTCGGTCTTTTTCATGGCGACCCTTTTGGGCACCAGCTCACCGCACACCAGCGTTACAAAGGAAAGCAAGAACGTAATCGCAATAACCGCGATGATATCCAGCGTTGCTTCCGGGATCTTGACGCCCAGCTTCACCAATCCTTGCACGATCGGCTCGGAAAAATTATCAGCCGCAAATGCACTTCCCAAAAATCCGGAAAGTGTGATCGCCACCTGAATGGTAGCAAGAAAGCGACCCGGATCTGCAATCAGCTTATTCAGCTTTTTCGCTTTACGGTTCCCCTCTTCCGCCATTTTGGCGACCTTGGTTTCATTGATGGACAATACGGCGATTTCTGCACAAGCAAAGATCGCATTCAAAGCGATCAGCACCAACTGCAGCAATATCGGGCCAACTATATCCATATAGTAAAAATTCCTCCATTCAAAATAATATCAGAAAGTATTATAGCAAATTTTAAATAAAATGTCAAGTTGGATATCGAAACGCACTGTCAAAACGCCATAAAAAGCGGTATTCAACTTGACAATACAAAAGGAGTGTGCTAAAATATAGAAACGTGAAAAGCGGGCCATTAGCTCAGTTGGTTAGAGCTACCGGCTCATAACCGGTTGGTCCGGGGT
>CAYLIT010000079.1:0-7744 GCA_964383835.1 uncultured Eubacteriales bacterium | reverse complement strand
AGCGGTTCACCGTCATTACCTTTCTGATTTTTCCTGGCGCTTTTGCCCCCTTCATCAGCACTACCTTTGAGATCGCGCCGGCATCCATTAAACGCTTGATCTGCGGACGATTCAGCAATTCCTCCTCGTCCTTGGCATGCGCAGTCACCAAAACCGGAACTCCGGCATTCATCGCTTCCAGCATCCGTTCCGTTTCTTCTGCAGAGCCGATCTCGTCACATACCAGAACCTGAGGCGAAAGGGTCCGCAAAGCTACCATCATCCCGTACGGTTTTGGATACCCGTCCAGCACGTCTGCCAAAGCGCCTAATTCTTTTTGTGGTATCCCACGGTAAACCGCCGCGATCTCACCGCGTTCATCAATCACCGAGGAGCGGTAACCGTTCTCAGAAAGCACACGCACGAGATCTGTCAGCAAGGTCGTTTTGCCGCCGCAAGGCTCCGATACGATCAATGTGGAACAAAACTTTCCATCGCAAAGAAGCTTCGGAAAAAGCTCTTCTGCGATCCCTTTGATCTCACGGCAGATCCTGAAATTAACCGAAGAAAGATCGCGCAAACGAACGATACCGTTTTCGTCCTCCACATATGTTCCACCAATTCCAACCCGGTGACCGCCGGGCAAAGGTATGTACCCGTTTTCAATCTGCTTTTCAAAACGGTATGCAGCCCCGCGGCAGACCTTCTCAAGTATCTCCTCCATATCTTCAGTCGTTACAAAAATCTCATTTACGCAAAAATTCCCGTCACCGCAACTCAAAGAACATCCATGCCCGGCACGAAAACGCAGTTCAGTCGCTTTTTGCAAAAGTTCTTTTGGTTGCTTTCGGATCAGTTCCGACCATTCTTCTTTGACATATGGAAGTATCTCGTCAATTCTTTTTGAACGATCTCCATTTTTCATCAGTAGTTGTCCCTCCCTTTGCTTTTATTTTATGGACAATGCCGTCCAAATAGACCATCTTTGAAAAAAATGATGAAGAAGGCGTTATCCGGTTATACTAATAAAAAAGAAGGAGGTTGTTTTATGAGCAACACAACAATACGACAGATCCACGCAAGGCAGATTTTAGACTCACGTGGTAATCCCACTGTTGAAGCGCAGGTTCTGTTGGGAAACGGCATCACTGCTTCGGCAGCCGTTCCGAGCGGAGCCTCTACCGGTCGTTATGAAGCGGTCGAACTGCGCGATGAAGCGGATATTTATAACGGCAAAAGCGTTTTCAATGCGGTTGCAAATATAAACTTCAAGATCAACGATGCGTTGTGCGGTTTCGATGTTTTTGATCAAACCCGACTGGACCGCAAAATGCTGGAGCTGGACGGAACTGAAAACAAATCAAATTTAGGGGCCAACGCTATTCTTGCAGTATCTTTGGCGGCGGCACGCACTGCCGCTGTTGCCTGCGGAATGCCACTCTTTCGTTACCTGGGCGGCGCTGCCGCCATGACAATGCCCGTTCCGATGCTAAACGTACTCAACGGCGGCGCGCACGCGAACAATAATGTGGAGATTCAGGAATTCATGATCGTTCCTATCGGTGCCCCAACCTTTACAAAGGCAATGGAATTGAGCACTCGCGTCTATCACAGCCTGGGACATATTCTGAAAGAATCAGGGCTTGGTACTACGGTTGGTGATGAAGGCGGTTTTGCACCAAACCTGGAAAACGACGAACAGGCACTTCAGCTTTTGATCCGCGCCATCGAACGAGCGGGTCTTGAGCCCGAGCACGATATTGCCATTGCTTTGGATGCAGCTGCAAGTGAATGGAAGACATCAGAGGGTTATCGGCAGCCCAAAACCGGGCGTAAATTCCAATCCGAAGAACTGATCGACTATTTTGAAGAGCTGATAAAAAAATATCCCATTATCTCATTGGAAGACCCCTTGGGTGAAGACGATTTCAAAGGCTTTACTGAGATCACCAAGCGAACCGGTATTCAGATCGTAGGCGACGATCTTTTTGTAACGAACAGTGATCGCCTGCAAAAAGGCATCTCGATGAATAGCGGAAACGCGATACTGATCAAATTAAATCAAATTGGAACTTTGAGCGAGACACTCGAAACCATCCGCATGGCCAAAAATAACGGCTATAAAACCATAATTTCTCATCGTAGCGGCGAAACTGCCGATCCTTTTATTGCCGACCTGGCCGTTGCCGTACAAGCTGGTCAAATTAAAACCGGCGCACCAGCAAGAAGCGAACGTGTCACAAAATACAATCGTCTGACCGGCATCGAAGGCTTGATCGGCCCCCACAGCTATTATCCCGGTTGCGCCGCTTTTATGTAAAGCCTCCTAAAATGGCCACAAAATGCCGCAAATCATTTAAAAGCGACGTATTCGCAACCACGGTCACAAAAATCATAAAAGCCTTGGAGCATCGCTCCAAGGCTTTTTAGGCTTATTGTAATTTAGCCATCGCGGCTTTTAACTGATCATCCTCGTCAAAGGTCAGTTCATAAAAACGTTCCTCTTTATCGGCAGTCAGGATTACTTCTTCATGCGGTGCCACACCGATACCGTCATAATTGACGCCGTTCGGCGGATAATATAGATTCGTAGAAAGATAGAGCGCCGTATCATCCCCCATGGGTATGATCTCCTGCGCCATTCCCTTTCCATAGGTGGTGGAACCAATCAAAGTACCGTATTCAAAATCACGAATTGCCGCTGCAAAAAGCTCACCGCCACTGTAGGTGCTGCCGTTGATCAACACGACGATCTGAGCGTCCAGGCAATTCTCATCAGAGGTATAGACCTTCTCTTCCCCGACCTTATCCTTTACAGTGCAAAGGGTACCGGAGGGAAGAATATAATCCAAAATCTCAGTCACAGAAGTCAAAGAGCCGCCGGTATTGTTGCGAACATCGAAAATAAACTTAGTCGCGCCCTTGCTCTTTAATTCCTCCATGGTTTTTTTGAAATCTTCGGTGGTATTGGTATCAAATTCACTGATCGATACATATCCAACGCCGGAAACCATCAACCGATAAGTCACCGTGTCCTCGGTGTATTCCTGAACCATCACCGTCAAATTCACAGTCTGATCGTTCCGAAGGAGGGTCAACTTGATGGCAGTCCCCACTTCGGCCTGCAGACGGTTAGTGGCATCTGTATAACTCATTGCCGAAACGTCATCGCCATTGATCTTTACGATCACATCACCGGCCAGGACTCCCGCTTCATAGCAAGGAGATCCAGAACGCACCCGTGTGATCTTCAGATACCCGGTAGAAGCAACATATTTTACATTTGCACCAATACCCGAAGCCTTCCCCTCGGCTGAATTCTTAAATTCCAGGTAGCTGGTATTATCAAGATAAACACCGTAACGATCCACACCATCAATATAGCCGCTCAAAAGAGAATCCATGGCGTCATCTTCATCGAACTCTCCCACATAACGATTGTTGATCACCTGGTAAACACGGGTGAGTTTTTCAAACATCTCACTCTTACCGGTCGTACGCTCCACCATGTGCGCCATATACATATAGGTTGCAATGCACGATACCATGACAGCGGCAACAACAAAGAAGATCACCGTTCCCAGTTCGATCTTTTTTTTCATAAATGCACCTGCCTATTATAAGAAATTAAAATTATAATCAAAAAACGAAAGCGGATTTTTATATTCACCGTTCTCATAAATCTCGAAATGGAGATGCGGTCCGGTAGAATAGCCGGTAGAGCCGACATAAGCGATCACATCGCCGCGGCTGACCTTCTGCCCCGCCGAAACATTCAAGCTGCTGGCATGACCGTAAAGGGTACTGCATCCACCGCCATGATCAATCACAACATAATTGCCGTAAGCAGTGTGCCACCCGGCCTTCAGTACGGTTCCGCTATTTGCGGCAAGGATCGGCTTGTTACGAATGCCACTGCCCGCAATATCAACGCCGGTATGCATTTTGTAAACACCGGTGGTGGGATGGGTACGCATTCCAAACACGTCAGTGATCGAATAATAGCCGGAAACCGGCCACTGATAAGCACCACCAACAAAAGTTTCATTGGAGCTGTTCGCCAGTGCGGCGCGAATTTCAGCCTGTAATTCCGCCTCAGCGGCCTCTGCTTCCTCGATCGCTTTCTTATTTGCTTCCGTCTTTTTGTTGAACGAATCGATCAAAGAATCGCTTTGAGATTGCTTTTTCTCCAAAGAGTTAACGTTACTTTCCAAAGCATTCAATGCATCCTCTTGAGCATTTTTCTTTTCTTCAATCGCTTTAGTCTCGGTCTCAATGGTATTTCTGGTCTCAGTCAAAGTATCGATAACCTGTTTATCATAAGCGGCCATCTGCTTCACCAGTTCAACGCGAGTGATGAAATCATGAAGAGACTCCGAGCTCAGAATAATACTCAGATAGGAGGTATCTCCCAACTCATACATTGCGCGGATCCGTTCTTTGGCGTGCTCCGTATTCTCATCTAACGAAGCCTCCGCCGTTTTTAAACGCTCCTCGCTTTCTTCCAGTTCATCAGAAAGTCCGTCCACAATATCACTCAAGAGTTCAGCCTCTTCGTTCAATTCGTTGATCTGCTGATCAATAATAGACTTCTGCTCCAGAATCGCATCTTTCTTATCCGCAATAGATTCCAGTTCTTTTTCTAATTTTTCTTTTTTAGCAATGATGCTATCCAGTTCATTCTGCATACTCGAAACGCTGGAATCTGCATAGGTTCTCAAACCGAATACGATCGAGGTCAGCATGCTGAGGACCAATAAAATAATGATCGCCAGCGCAACAACAGATCGCCATTTTCTCATAAACTCACCTTATACCTTTAAATACTTGTTAATCGAAAACGCACTTCCAACCAAACCAACCAACAGGCCGATCCCGCCGAAATAAGCAATGATCATCGGCGTAAGCTCTGCAAAGGGAACGGTCGTAATAAAACTGAGCTCCGCAACCAAGGGCTGCAATAAATAAACATAAATGATCCATTGCATCGCAAAGGACACGATCGCGGCACTGACACCAATTATAATCCCCTCTAAAATAAAAGGAGTACGAATAAAGGCATTGGTAGCGCCCACATACTTCATGATATTGATCTCATGGCGACGGTTATACATAGCAAGCTTAATGGTATTGGAAACAATAAACCAAGAAACCAGCGCTAGGATCACCATGATCCAAAAGCCAAGAATATCCATTACCTTTTTCAAGGAAATGAGCATATTGACGACCTCTTGGGAGTCAGAGATATTGGCAATCTCCTCCATTGCCGAGATCTTAGAAGAAACACCTTCAAACTCCTCTAAATGCTTCTCATTAACGGTAATGCGAAACTCATTACGTAACGGATTTTCTTCGCCGTAAAACCAGGAAAGATAGTTGCTGTCCTCATCATCAAACTGTTGCTGATACTCCAGCAAAGCATCATCCTTTGTCACGAACTCCACCGACTCCACATAGTCGATTTCTTCAATCTCTTCCTGCAAAGAAGAAAGGCGGCTCTCCTCCACCTCATCATCCACATAGGCGACGATCTCATTTTTCTCACCCAGAGACTCCATAAAAGCAGCAATATTGGCGGAGCACAGATAGGCGGAGCCGATGATCAGCATGCAGGCCATCAAAACAAAAACCGATGCAAAGGTCATCAGATAATTTTTACGAATGCTTTTAAAAGCAGATTGCAGAAAATACATACTCCATCCCCTTACTCTTCGTCTGCGTAGTAGCCGCCCACCTGATCACTGGTAACACGGCCCTTTTCGATATGAATTACACGCTTGTTAAACTCATTGACCAAGGTATTGTCGTGGGTAACGACGATGACAGTTGTACCGTTTTGATTGATTTGATTTAAAAGCTCCATAATTTCGCGCGCCATCTCAGGATCTACGTTACCGGTAGGCTCGTCAGCAATGATCAGATGCGGATTATTCACAAGAGCACGGGCCATTGCAACACGCTGTTGTTCACCGCCGGAAAGCTCGGGCGGGAAGTTTTTAGCTTTATGCCCAAGTCCAACGACCCCCAAAACATACGGCACGCGTCGACGGATCGTCCGCTGAGAACAGCCAACAGCGCGCATTGCGAACGCAACATTGTCGTAGACGGTGAGGGTATCGATCAGGCGAAAGTCCTGAAAAACAACGCCCATGCTACGCCGTAGCATCGGAACCTTGGAATTCCGCATCTTTTTAATATCATAGTCCCCCACCCGAACGGTGCCGCCGGTAGGAACCTCTTCATGCATCAGCAACTTAATAACCGTACTCTTACCGGCGCCACTGGGGCCAATCACAAAGACGAACTCTCCATCCTCGATCTGGAAAGAAACGCCATTTAACGCATTCGTTCCATTTGGATAGCTTTTATAAACATCATCAAATAAGATCATGATAACTCCTAATTAAAATTTGGTAGGATTGGAGGTCAAATAACGCTTGACCATCAAAGCAACCTTAAAGACGATCGCATGATCAAAGCGTCTGAGATCCAGACCAGTCAGCTTACGGATCTTTTCCAGACGATAGACAAGCGTATTTCTGTGAACAAACAGTTTTCTGGAGGTTTCAGAAACATTCAGATTGTTCTCAAAGAACTTCTGGATCGTAAACAGCGTTTCATAATCCAAAGATTCAATAGACCCCTTCTTAAAAACCTCAGAAAGGAACATCTCGCAAAGGGTGGTAGGAAGCTGATAGATCAAACGGCCGATTCCAAGGTTATCATAGGTCATGATAAACTTTTCGGTATCAAAAACCTTGCCAACCTCCAGAGCGATCTGAGCCTCATTGAAAGACCGAGGCAGATCACGAATATTGTCCACGATCGTACCGATACCAACATAAGCCTTGATGTAAAGCTCACTGCTGACGATATCAATGATGCTCTTGGCCAATTTTTCAAGATCTTTGTTATCATTAAAGCTCTTGACTTCCTTCACAAGCACAAGATCGGTCTCATTGATATTAATGATGAAATCCTTCTGACGGTCAGGGAAAAGACCCTGCAGAATATCGTAAGCAGAAACATCGCTCTTATCTGAAAGACGGATCAGGATCGCCACACGGAAAGCCTCTACTTCAAAACGAAGTTCCTTGGCCTTAATGAAAATATCACCGGGCAAAATATTATCCAGGATCACATTTTTTACAAAGTTATTCTTGTCAAACTTCTCATCATAATACTGCTTGATATTGGTCAGGGTAATGGTGATCAGGCTGATATATTTCTCGGCAAGTTCATCTGTTCCTTCAACAAACGCAACATACTCCAGACCGGAACGGGAATTCAAAGGCTTGTATGTATAGCCATCCTCCGCGATGCTCTCCATGGTAGCAGAAATAGACGAGATCACATTTTCATGAACCTCACCGATCTTGATCAGATCACTGCAGGAGATAACCGTACCGTTCTCGTCGATAACGCCGACAGTACGGTCGATACTATCCTTAAGCTGGTACACTACACTCTGAAAAAAACGATTGGACATACGACAATAATCCTCCTATACATTTTGACTATAATGCTAATAATTATTTTACTACAAACCAGCATCGATTTCAACAGTTTTTTATAAAATATTTTGTTAACATTGCACAATGAGGTAAAAAATTACCATTTCACCTGCAAATTCATTGTGAAAAGATGCAATTAAAAATAAAAAAGACCATTTAAAATCTTCGTCAATATGGATAAGAAAAAGCGCCTCGCATCAGCGAGGCGCTTTAAGAAACAATTAGTTAACCAGAGTTCTCTCGGTTTCGGC
>CAYLIT010000078.1:0-7759 GCA_964383835.1 uncultured Eubacteriales bacterium | reverse complement strand
TCAGCAACATTCCGGCGATCCTGCCCCTCTTGGAGCAGATCCTGCAGGCTGGCAAAAAGCTGGCGATCATTGCTGAGGATATCGAAGGCGAGGCGCTGGCTACTCTGATCGTCAATAAGCTTCGCGGTACCTTCTCTTGCGTGGCCGTCAAGGCTCCCGGCTTTGGTGAGAGCCGCAAGGAAATGCTCCGCGATATTGCTATCCTGACTGGTGGCCAGGTCATCAGCGAGGAACTGGGCCTGGATCTTAAGACCGCTACCATCAATATGCTGGGTCGTGCTACCCAGATCAAGGTTCAGAAGGAAAAGACCATCATCGTTGGTGGTGCCGGCGAGCCTGCTGATATCAAGAATCGTATCGACCAGATTCAGAGCCAGATCGCGATCACCACTTCTTCCTATGATAAAGAGAAGTTGGAAGAGCGCCTTGCCAAGCTGTCCGGCGGTGTAGCCGTCATCAAGGTCGGTGCTGCTACCGAAACCGAGATGAACGAAAAGAAACTGCGTGTTGATGATGCCCTGGCCGCTACCAAGGCGGCCGTTGAAGAAGGAATCGTTGCCGGCGGTGGTACTGCCTATATTAAGGCGATCACCGTTGCATCTAAGTTGCTGGATGAAGTGGACGGCGATGAAAAGACCGGTGTCCAGATCGTTCTGAAGGCTTTGGAAGAGCCTGTCCGTCAGATCGCTGCCAATAGTGGCCTGGAGGGCTCTGTGATCCTGGAGAACATCCGTAAGAATGATGACGTCAACTACGGTTTCGACGCCTTCAAGGAAGAGTATTGCGATATGCTGAAGGCCGGTATCGTTGATCCTGCCAAAGTGACCCGTAGCGCTCTGCAGAATGCCGCCAGCGTGGCCGCAATGGTGCTGACCACCGAAAGCCTGGTGGCCGACATTAAGGATACTGCTGCAGAAGCAGTCGCCAACGCTGCGATGAATCAGATGAACGGCGGAATGTATTAATTGAATCACGAACGCGCCGCAGATTTCGGTCTGCGGCGCATTTCTTTTGCATAGAAAGCAAAAAGCTCCCATATAAATGAGTAGGGAGGAGTTTGTACAATGAAAAAATGGATCGTAATTTTTACAGCTATCGTATTGCTTCTGAGTGGATGTGCCAACAGTGATACCAAGGTGCCGGAGGTTCCGCGTGAGGATTTTGACAACTCCGGCGAAAAGACGGTTTTATATTGCGGAAAGTATACTTTTCCGCTTTCTTTCACGTTGGACGGAAAACAACAGATCCAAAACGGTACTTATTGGTATTATGAGCTTGAAAATGCATATGAAAAAGAGTGGCAAGAATCGTTTTATACCTACGATACCAAAAAATTAGAACTGAGCGGTTCAGAGGAGTATGCAAAACTTGTAAAGCAAAAATGCTTTGCAACCAACGGCAATTGGCCTCTTTTTTTAAGCCCGGTTCACGCAGAATATACCGCTTCCAATCAGGATATGGTGGACGCCGCCTTGCTCAATTTGACGCAAAAGCAACTTGCAGCCAATCAGGCTGGGGAAGAAAAAGGCATCGTTACCGACACCTGGAACTGTGATATGGATGGCGACGGAGCCCAGGAACTACTGTTTAAAGCCTGTAATTGTGATGAAGAGACGGCTTCAAAACGGTACTGCCTGCTTGCATATGCAAAGGGCGAGGAATGCCAGGCTCTCTACAGTCGTTTTTCCGAAGATGATGCAGAAGCCCTCAAAAAACTGACCCCTATGGTATGTGATCTAAACGGTGATGAAAAATGGGGACTTCTTCTTTATAAAAAGTGCGATTATGAAAGCTTTGTTTCCTTCGATTTTGAGGGTGGAAACTTTACAAAAGCGTATGAGATCATCTTTTAAAAGGATGCACGGGAAAGCCGTGCATCCTTTTTTTCGTTTCTCTTGAAATTGTTTGCCGTTTGTGATACTCTTTTATTATAAAAGGGTAAAAGGAGTACAGACGATGAAAAGAGCAGAATTTAAAGCTTGGTTCAACACCTTTTATAATAAAACCTATTCGGGCGCCATGGCTTATTGCATGGCCAAAACCGGTGACTTCGTGAACAGTGAAGACCTCTTGGCAGACGCTTATTACACTTTTTATAAGCAAGCCTCAAAACCTAAGTCATGGATCCAAGAGCCGGAACACTATTTTTTCAAGGTTCTCAAGAATAAGATATCCAAATATTGGGAAAAACACCGCAAGGAGCTACAGCTCGTGGAATCGGCAGGCGACGATGATTTTGACGAAACCTTGATCGAAATGGAATTCGATCTGACAGCCGAGTTTGTGCTCAAGCAGATGCTTCTGCAGGATATTCTGGAGTTCGTTTCTTCCCAACCCGCTCCTATGCGTCGTGCGTTCACTCTGCATTTTTATCTCGAAAAAACCATTGAAGAAACGGCAGGGGAGCTGGGGGTATCGGTAGCAGCGGCACGCAATTACATATACCGGACGCTGAAACTCATTCGTGAAAACTTCATGGAAGATTATGAATAAAGAAAGGGGCTGAGCGATCGATGAAATTTAAAGACCTTTTTGATTTAAACAAAGATGAGATGCTTCCCAGCAGAGAGCGTGTCCATAAACGGATCAACAAGCGCCTGGCACGCCCTGCGCGGATCATTGCCTTTATCTCTTCGGCCTGTGCGGTGCTGGCGGTGGGCTTGGTGCTGGCGTTTAATTTCCTTGGCCGCACCTCTACGGTACTGCCTCAAGTAGTGACCGGTGCGATCAATGTGGTACGATCAGTGGAGGCGGCCACGCAAACAGGGCTTGGCATTAAAACCACCTCCGCTCTAAAAATTACCACAACCGAGGATATCCCGGTGGATGAGTTGAAAGCGCGGCTTTCGGTAGAGCCGGCCGCGGCGTTCAAACTCAGCAGGACCGGCGATTGCGCCTATGAACTGCGGTTCAACGATGCGTTGGAAGAAAATGTTCTTTACAATCTGCAGGCAGTCTATAACGGCAAGGTGGTATATCGCTGGGCGTTTCAGACTGAAACGGTATTTAAGGTGACCTCCGCCATGCCGGAAAATGAAACGCATGTGGCGCTGGATTCGGCTGTTGAGGTCGCGTTTTCTCACGCTGACGTTACCGGCTTTAAAGAAGCCTTTTCGATCTACCCCGCGGTGGAGGGAACCTTTGAGCATTACGGTAGAACCTGGGCCTTTGTTCCGTCCAAGCCGCTGAATTCCGGCACGCTGTATACAGTTACAGTGAAAAAAGACGTGATTGGCCCGGAGGGAACTGCTCTGGCAGGGGATTATCAGTTTTCGTTCACTACGACCAACGAAGGCTCCTATGCCTATTTGATCTATCAACAAAACGAGGCGGCTGATACCTTTTTGGTCAACGAGAGTCCGATTGCAGTTGTTTGTTATAACCAGACCGATGTTTCTAAAGCATCTGTAAAGGTTTATTCCTTTGCGGATCATAATGCCTATACCGAGGCCTATAAGACTTATGTACGTAACGGCGGGGTGTCTTCACAGATCGCCACCCTTGCTGGCGAGGCATTCCGGCAGTTTGATGTGACCCCCGTTCTTATATCCGATTATAATGGTATTTACGATCACGCCGCATTTATCAACTATCCCGAACCGTTGACTCCAGGCTATTATTTCGCCGAGATCGAGATCGGCGGCTATAAGCTTTATCAGCTTTTGCAAAGTACGACCCTTTCGGTTTATACCATCACAACGAACGGCGATTATACCGTTTGGGTCAACGATACCCAAAGCGGCGAACCTATCGCCGATGCAACGGTAAAGTTGGAAGGATTTAAAGATACCAACACAAACGGTGTTGGTGTGGCTAACTTCAAGGGGGCCAAGGAGGCCCTGGAGCAACGCGTTCTTACCGTTGAATACGGCAGTCATCCTTATGTTGTCGTTTTAGACGGCGGCGCCGTCGATCCAGAAGTAGCCGGGCGTAACGACTATTATTTCTATGTTTCTACCGGCAGTACCCTTTACCGCGCCACCGATACCGTCCAGATCTTTGGTGTGATCCTGCCCCGTAAGTCAAAAGTAGACTTGCCCGATGAGGTCACCCTGCGTTGCGATTCTATCGGTGCCGAGATCAAGGCAGAGGTCGCCGGAAACGGCTCCTTTACCGCTTCGATGCCGTTGAACAATACGGCGGCAACCTATGGGAATATCGATCTGATGCTGGGCGATGTGTGGCTCACAAGCACGTATTTCAATGTAGCTGATTATGAACTGCCGGTCTATCAGGTGACAGTCACCACCGACCGCACGGCTTATAAAGTAGGGGACAGCATTCAATATACGGCTCAGGTCACCTATATGGATGGCACTCCCGCCTCTGGGATCCCCGTATCCTCCGGCTACGAGGGGCTTTCAGGTGTAACCGATGAAAACGGTTGCTTCTCAGGCAGTTATATTGCCGGGCTTTATAATAGTGAATATTATTCCGATACCAGCGGCCCGGAGATCCACTCCCTCGACTTTTCTGTCGATAACGGTACCGATGAGTACTACGGCAGTACCGCCGCATTCTTAGTGTTTGAAAGCTCTTGTTACCTCAAAGCCGATTATGCTGACGGTGTGTTGACGGTCCATGCATCCAACGTTGATTTTGATCTTGCCGATCAGATCGACCGTGACCTTATATATTCCGATGGATACGACGAAAAGAATTTTAAGGGCGGCACAGTCTCGTTGAATTTGACCGGCGAGCTTCACGAGATCACCTATGAAAAGAAGCCGATGGGTACCAGCTATGATGCCGTCAACAAAAAGGTCGTGTACACCTGGCAGTATGAAGAAGTCGATACCCTGGTCCGCACCGTTGAACTTACCGTAACCGACGGTGTCGGTACATTGGAACTGCCTGAACAACCGGATGAGAATCGTAATTATTATGTGCTTTTGCATTCTGACGCCGGAACGGTACAGCGTTATCTGACGAATTATAATTATGCGGCAGATTCCCGGAACACTTATTGTTTCAATACCGATAAAATGACCGCAGATATCAACGAAACGGTTGAACTTTTGGTTCGTGACGGCAGAAATAACGAGGCGATCAACAGCGGCAGTGTTCTTTATACCGCCGTGTCCGGGGAACTGGTAGAAAATTTCCACAGCTCTTCTGCACGCTACAGCATGAAGTTCAAGAAAGACTATGCCCCTGATGTCATGATCTACGGTGCTTACTTCGACGGAAAACACGTCTATGATCTCGGCAGCCAATTTCTGAATTATGATCTGGAAAATTCCCGTCTGCAGATCGAGATGGAAAAGGATCAGGCTCAATACAGCCCCGGCGATGAGGTGACGTTGAGCTTCAAGGTCACCGATGATGAGGGCAACCCGGTCAAAACCGCTTTGAACCTCAGCGTTCTGGATCGCGCCTTGTATATGATCGGCGGCGATTTCGAAGAACCTCTCTACGCGCTCTACGGCACCCGTTGCTTCAGCACAACGGTCTATACCACGGTCTCTCATCGTGACTTCACTCACGGCAGTCAGCAGTATGGCGAAGGCGGTGGAGACGGCGAACTTGGTCGCGGTGACTTTGAGGATACACCGTATTTTGAAACGGTAAAGACCAATGCAAGCGGTGAGGCGACCGTGACCTTCACCTTGCCCGATACGATCACCGAGTGGAAGGTGGTTGCTCGGGCGGTTTCTGAAGATGTACAGGCGGGCATGGAAGTGTTTGAACTGCGTTCTACCCAGGACTATTTTGCGCATGTTTCGATGAGCGATACCGTCAAGGTCACCGATGATTTTACGGTTGCTGTCAAGGGCGAAGGCATGAAGGCGCCTGCCGATGTGGCGAATTCTTTCACCGTAGGCATTACCGACCGTGATGGAAACGAGATCAAGACCCTTACCGGATCTGCCGAAAAGAGCAAATATCTATATTTGAATTTCGGTCGGTTGGAGGCGGGGCTTTATACCGCATATATCCAAGCGGAGTGCGGGGAACTAAAGGATAGCATCATCAAGACCTTTACAGTGGAAGAGACCCAGTCTTCCGTTTGGATCCATCATCATGAAAAGGTGGAAAGCGGCGTAACACTTCAGCTTACGCCTGCCCGCGGAAATGCTGTTCTGACGGTCGTAGATGTTGAAAAAGCGTTTTGGCAGAAGGCGATGGCACGGCTGAAGAGTAACGCAGGTAGTCGTGTGGATCAGGTCCTGGGCCAGTATCTTGCCGAAGAGTTTTACAGCACCGGCGCCTGGATGGACCGCGATAGCTTGGATTATTCCGTCATCCGTTCCTATATGGATTATGACGGTGTGAAGCTACAGCAGGACTATGATTATTCCGATCTGCGCGTTTCGGCAAAGCTGGCGGCGGTAGCGCCGGAATTCTGCGATCAGGAGGAGCTGCGCTATTCCTTTGAGCGCTATCTCAACGATCGCTATGCCGCCCGCGTGGATGTATTGATTGCCTATTTTGGGCTGGCAGCATTGGGCGAACCTGTGCTGAACGACCTGCAAACGATCTATGTCACCCAATCGGATCTTTCGGCAGAGGAGGCGGCCTATCTGGCGCTTGGTTTTGCATACAGCGGTGATTATAACACGGCACAGTATGTTTTTGATACACACCTCAAAGAGCTTTTGGTAACCGAAGAGGGAGTGACCTATGCCGCATTGGATGGATCGGTCGAAGAGGATCTCACCGGTTGCTGTACTCTGTTGAGCAATCGCTTGGGACTGGAATACAGCGAGGGCTTGATCTCCTTTATCATCAATACCGATACGGAGTACACGCTTTTGAACCTGGAGCTGATCTCTTATCTGAACGATCATGTTTCGGATCTGACAGGAGCGAATAAGGTGACCATTACGACCGGCGACGGTCGAAATGAGACCTATACCTATCAGCGGATCGGGGAATTGGTGCTCACTCTTTCTCCGGCACAGGCGTCCAATGTGCGTGTCGTTAATATTGAGGGCCGATCTGCGGTCAGCTACGCGTATAGCGGAACAGTCGAGGATCTTCAAAAGATCGGGGAAGCTCATGGTTCCGTCGGTGCAGAGATCCCGAACGAGTTGTCTGTCGGTGAGGTGCAAGAGATCACCCTGGAGATCCTTGTCCCCGAAAACTACGAGCTCCCGATGCTGGATCTGGTATTGCCTGCCGGACTGCGTTTTGAAAGCGGATCTGTATTCGCCGGTGAATGGGAGTATGCGATCGTACCTGAATTTGACCGTAAGCGGATCAATATTCCGCTGACCTTCGGCAATAATACGGTCTCTGTTTGGGTGCGTGGCGCCATGCCCGGAAGCTATGAGATGGAGCCGGTGGTGGTGACCAATGCGGCAGACAACCAATATATCTCTACCGACTCTCTTCAAATTTCAATTGCAGGGACTTGACAAAACACAAAAATCAAGGTAAAATATTGCGGTAACAGTGAGGATGGGAAAAAGTAGCGTTTGACCGCCGTAAAGAGAGTTGCCGGATGGTGCAAGGCAAACGGGCAGGAAACGGTGAATACATCCCGGAGCTTCTGTGCTGAAAATTGCAGTAGGCGCAGGCGGTTGCCCACCGTTAAAGGGGTTAGTAGTGATCTACTTGCTGAGGGATATTTTGCGAAGGATATCCAATGCAGAGGTGGTACCGCAAAATGGATTTTTTGCCCTCTGCTCCCAATGGGAGCAGAGGGCTTTAGTTTTTTTATTAAAAGGAGAAAAAGATGCAGATTTATGAGGAACTGGGTGCCCGCGGCTTGATCGCCCAGACTACCAATGAAGAAGAAATCCGCGAAATGATC
>CAYLIT010000077.1:0-7763 GCA_964383835.1 uncultured Eubacteriales bacterium | reverse complement strand
TCATTCTCAACAGTCTTCTTCTGCACAACGGTGCAGGGACCTGCCTGGATGACGGTTACCGGAATAACGTTGCCGATCTCATCGAAGACCTGAGTCATTCCAATTTTCTTTCCGATGATACCTTTCTTCATTTCTAACTTACCTCCATTTGGTTATTGGTTGATTTTCATCAACATGACCTTCTTTGCAAGCGCTTACAGCTTGATCTCAAGCTCAACGCCGGCAGGAAGTTCTACACTTGCCAGTGCCTCAGCAGTCTTAGCTGCGGGCTTCACAATGTCGATCAGACGCTTGTGAGTACGTCTCTCGAACTGCTCTCTGGAATCCTTATACTTATGAACAGCGCGCAGGATGGTCACAACCTCTTTCTTGGTGGGAAGGGGGATCGGACCGGATACAACAGCGCCGGTTCTCTGTGCGGTCTCCAGGATCTTCTGAGCAGCCTGATCCACCAAAGTGGAATCATAACCCTTGATTCTGATTCTGATTTTTTCAGCCATTTCATTTGCCTCCTTTTAGAATTTGACTTTGACGACTTTGACGGAAAATTCTTTAACACACATCCGGGTGTTTCACCCGAAGGGCTAAAATAAACCGGGCATAAAGCCCGAACAAAGCCCCATTCCAAAACGCGGCTTACGCAGCCAATCTGCGCAGTTCCAAGGATATGGCCTTCTTTGCTTTTCCTCAATGATTCGCTCGGCTTTAAGCCAAGCTGCTCCACGGAAATTCCCCATAAACGCCGGGGAAAATTCGGCGCTATGGCCACCTCCCGCTTCGTCGCATCCGAAGTCAGCCTGTATATAATAACACACCCGTCCGGGAATTTCAAGTATTTTTTGAAAAAAATTTCACTTTTTTCACAAAGTTTTTCGGCTATTTTCTGTCATATTGCACAAACCACAATTTCTTGTATTTTTGGCCTTTTTTGGTTCAAAATATGGTATTTATCTTTACAGACCACACTTTTAATGATATAATATCCATGATAATAATGCCGTATAACCGTGGTATATATTATAATAAGGAAGAAAATTTACTCAATAGGAGGAGTTAAAATCATGAAAGAACCTATTTTAGTCATCATGGCCGCCGGTATGGGCAGTCGTTACGGCGGATTGAAGCAGATCGACCCCGTTGATCCCCAGGGTCACATCATCATGGACTTTTCCGTTTATGATGCCATGAAGGCCGGCTTCAAGAAGTTTGTATTCGTTATCAAGAAGCAGATCGAGGCGGATTTCAAGGCTGTAATCGGCGACCGCATCGAAAAGGTAGCCGAAGTACACTACGCCTTCCAGGAAATGGATAAGATCCCTCCGGTAATCGATATCCCCGCCGACCGTGTGAAGCCCTGGGGTACCGGCCACGCCATCCTTTGCTGTAAGGAATTCCTGGACGCCCCCTTTGCCGTTATCAACGCCGATGATTTCTACGGCCGCGACGCATTCGTTCAGTTGTACAATTATCTGAAGGATGCCGAAGAGGCAGATCCCATGAAGATCTCTATGGTTGGCTATGTACTGGAGAACACCCTCACCGATCACGGTCACGTTGCCCGCGGTGTTTGCCGTGTAAACGAAGCCGGTTATCTGGAAAAGATCGACGAGCGCACCATGATCCAGAAGATCGACGGTCAGGCGCATTACTCTGAGGACGGCGGTGAGACCTTTGTGCCGGTTTCCAACACTGCTCCCGTTTCCATGAATATGTGGGGCTTCCCCCTGGCTTATCTGCGAGCTTTGGAGGAAAAATTCCCCGAGTTCCTCAAGAAGACCGTCAAGGAGAACCCCCTGAAGGGTGAGTTCTATCTGCCGGTAGTGGTTGACGAGCTGCTGAGCGAAAAGAAAGCCACCGTCAAGGTGCTGCACAGCGCCGACAAGTGGTTTGGTGTCACCTACAAGGAAGATAAGCCCGGTGTTGAGGCAGGCATTCAGCAATTGAAGGAAAAGGGCGTATATCCTGCAAAGCTTTGGGAGGCATAAACCCATGACGAAAGACCTGCAAAAGGTGATCGACGCCTTTTCGTTTGACGGTCCCGTGGAACAACTGAAGCCCTTCGGCGGCGGTCACATCAACGACACGTTGTTGCTGACTACCTCCCGCGGGACCCAGTATATTCTGCAGAAGATCAACACCAACGTTTTCACCAAGCCGGATGAGCTGATGGAGAATATCTTTAGCGTCACCGAGTATCTGAAGAAGCGCCTGGTGGAATGCGGCGGCTCTCCCAATCGAGAGACCCTCACCTTTATTCTGACCCGCGACGGGGAGCAGTTCTACAAGGGCGCAGAGGGTGCCTGGCGCGCCTATCGGTTTCAGAACGGGCTGATGGCGCTGAACGCCGCCCGGACCCCCAAGGATTTTTACGAAAGCGGCAAGGCTTTCGGTAAATTCCAGGCTTTGCTGAAGGATTATCCCACCGAAACGCTGAACGAGACCATCCCTCATTTTCACGATACCCCCGTGCGGATGCAGCAATTGCGTGATGCCGCTGAAAACGCGCAAGCAGATCGCGTTGCCGCCGCAAAAGCGGAGATCGATTTTGTGTTGGATCGGGCCGCTTCGACCCACATCATTATGGATCTGCAGGAAGAAGGGGTGCTCCCCATTCGGGTGACCCACAACGATACCAAGCTTAACAACGTGCTGTTAGATCCCAATACCGGCGAAGGCGTTTGCGTTATCGACCTGGATACGGTGATGCCCGGTCAAGCCATCTTTGATTTTGGCGACGCCATTCGCTTCGGCGCATCTACCGCCGCGGAGGACGAAGCCGATCTTTCCAAGGTTGAACTGGACCTTGATCTGTTTGAGGCGTTTACCCAGGGGTATCTGGAGGGGTGCAACGGCGTCCTACTCCCGGCAGAAAAGGATCTGATGCCTACCGGTGCCTGGATGATGACCTTGGAAAACGGTTCCCGTTTTTTGGCCGACTATCTGAACGGGGACGTTTATTACAAAACCGCATACCCGGACCATAACCTGGTGCGCGCCCGCAACCAATTCAAGCTGGTGCGCGAGATGGAAGAAAAGCAAGATCAGATGCAGGCGATCGTAGCAAAATATTGAATTTATAAACAGCGCAGCCCAAAGGACTGCGCTGTTTATTTTACAAATAGAAGACCCCACCGCTTTCGCGGTGGGGTTTAGTTTTAATTATTTTACGTCCACGATGGGATACACAGAGTGGGCGCGCACGATTCTCTCCATGATGGTGGCCATCTGGGCTCTGGTAGCAGTGCCCAAAGGATTGAACTTGCCTTCCATACCGGCGATCAGACCCAGCTCTACAGCCTTAGCAGCCTCGGCCTTTGCCCAATCGCTGACAGTGCTCATGTCGGACAGGGTGCTGGAAGATCCGTAGGTGACATCGCTGTCCGGAGCAATATAGTTGATATAGCGGATGAAGAAAGCAGCCAGCTGCTCGCGGGTAACATTATCGTCACCACTGAAGTTGCCGTAAGCGCCCTTGACCACGCCGATGGTGGACAGTGCGATGGCATAGCGATCATAGTAATCGCCCTTCAGATCCTTCAGTTCAACAGGCTCGCCGCCCAGGCTATCCAGCAGAGCGTCGAATTCCTGCTCGGTCATCTGCTCCAGGTAACCCCAGCAATATCTGCCGAGTACGGTCACGACCATACCTCTGGTCAGGTCGCCGTTGCCGTTGAAGTTCCCCTCTGCATCGCCGCCCATCAGATTGAAGGACTTGGCGAAGATGGAGGTGTCATAGAACCAATTGTCAGTAGCGATATCATTGAACTGCTTGCCCTTGGCAAGAGTCTTATTCAGTTCGTAAGCCAGCTTGGCATTGCAGGAGGTGCAGGTCAGCTGAATATAACCGGAAGAATTCTCGGAAGGAGCCTTATACTGGATGACCTTCTTGGCTTCGGGATGATAGCCGGGAGCCTCGATGGTCTGGCGGTTGCCGCATTCACACTCTTTGATGGTGTCCTTAGTGCAGCTATCGCCGGTCTGAACGGTCTTGCTAAAGGTACAAGCCACGTTCTTGAGGTCGCCGCACTTAGAGCAGCTATGGGTGGTACCGCTGGGATCCTTCACGATGGCATGACCGGTGGCGGTGCCAACTTCAACAACGGTATAACTACCGGTACAGCCGGAGACGGTACAGGGATAAGCGGTATAAGCATCATCGGTACAGGTCTCCCCGATTCTGGTAGCGTACTTCTGCCATCTGCAAGCCATCTGGCGGCCGCAATCGGCGCAGATGTGCTTGGAACCGGTCTCGGTGGCTACGTTGTTCCAGTTCCAGCTGCTGCAATCTGCATAGGTGCGAGCCTCACAATGATCATTTTCACAGATCTGATAATGCTGGGAGGCATCGGCAGGAGTAGTGCCATCGACATACCATGCAGTGGACCACTTATGTTCCTTGATATCGTCTACGTCAAATTCAACGGCATACTTACAGAATTCGCACTCGATCTTGCTGGTGCCAACGCCGTTGCAGGTATCGGGGGTCACCACGATTTCATTGCCGAACCGGCAATCGCCGACATCGGAATAGCCGCACTTGGAGCAGGTGATGGTATGCTCGGCGTCTTCCTTAGCGGTGCCTTCCTGAGGCTTGGTGTACTCATAGAAGCTCGTGCAATCCACAGTCAGAGTCGCGCAGTCGGAGGTTGCGTTATATTCTTCGCCGACCACGTAGTCATGATTGGCGATCAATTTATTGTCTCCGTCATACTCCGCCCAGCACATCTCCTGGATGGTGGCGGGTCCGATCTCATACTCGCCGGAATGGACCGAATCAGAAACAGTAAATTCGACTCTGGCGATATACGGCCAATCGGGAATCAGGTTCTGCTCGGATACTACAGAAATGATAATATCGTCGCCCACGCGATTGCTTTCGAATACGCCGCCGGTGGTCATACAATATACCGCATAATCCGAGAAGATCTCCGTATCATACGGCATCTTAACGGTGATGGCATTGATCTTGACCGGATTTCTGATAGCCAAGTCGACTGTTACCACATCGCCATGCTTCACCACGACGCTCTCGGTACCAAGCACAAGGCCGGGCAGTTCAGAAGCGGCATTTGCCACGGTAATGGTGCAGAGCATAGAGATCAGCATCACTACAGTCAGTACGATAGAACTAACTCTTTTAAACATAATTTGCCTCCTTAGGATAAAGATAAAGACACTTATCCAATTATATATACTAATTATATCAAAGAAGAACCAAAAAAGACATTACTTTATGTTGCTTATTTAACACACTTTGTGCATTATACGTCCGCCGGAGGGGTGGTATCGCCGTTTGCATCCCATTCCACGTAGCCGGCCAGCCATTGCAGGAGGGTCAGCACGTCGGTAAGTCCGACGGAGCCGTTGCGGTCGACATCGGCGGCGGTCATGTTCAGATCACTGTCCTGCAGCAGAAAGACCTTCCATTTCAGGATCGCCTGCGCATCGGCCAGGTCGGTGCGCTTATCACCGTTGGCGTCGCCCCAAAGGTAGTCCCGTACCTCCACTGTTTTACTGGCGGCGGTGGCGGTAAAATCTTCCAGATCGTCATCCTCCAGCTCCTTACCGGTGACGGTGATAGTATAATTCCCGGCGGTGACGGTATCGGCCACCCGAAAGGTCAGCCGGACCAAAACGCCGTCGCCGGTCACAGCGTCGGAGGAGGCGAGAGCGATATCGGTCTTAGAGGGATCCCACACCAGCAAGGTGCTGTCGTTCGCGGCGCAAAGAGCGCCCTTTTCCACGTCGGTCAAGGTGAAGACCGCCGGGTCAAAGCCCAACTCCAATACTGCGCCGGTAACACCGGGATTGCCACCCAGGGTAACAGCTACTTTCAGTTCCGATCTGATGGTCGTGACCTCAGCCATATCGATGGCAAAGACGGCACCTTCAGTCGATGCCACAGCAGGCATTGCGCACAGCATGGACAGTAACAATGTGAGGGCCGTTAAGAGGGCCGTTATCTTTTTGCGCATAAACGCCTCCAATTTATGATCTATCGTTATAATTATATCAAACTCTTCGGCAGATTACAATAGCTGTCGCAAAAAAGGCACAAATCACCAAAAGAAAAGAACGCAGACCATATGGTCTGCGTTCCTTGGATTTTTCAATTACTCGCCGAAGAATTCAGCGTCGGTGTACCAGCCGTTGAGGTAACGGAGCAGATACAGCACGTCGTTGATGTTGACTTCAGGTGCAGTCTGGCCTTCGCCAAGATCGGTGCCGTCGCCTTCCTCGGAGATATCAGCGATCTTATCGGTGATGGTCAGGCCGTTGATGGTCCACTCGATCGCATCCTGGGGCTTCTCGGTATAGTACCGCAGCAGCAGGATGGCATCGGCCATATTCACAAAGCGGTCGCCGTTGATATCGCCCTTGATCAGAGCGGTCTGGATGGTGATCTCCGCCTTGTTGCCGGCAAAGCCGACAGTAGCCAGGGAAGCATCGAAGGCTTCCAGCACGTTTACTGCGATCTCGGTCTGAACGTTGGCCACAGTTTCGTCATCCTTAACGGCGAATTCCAGAATGATGACGGTGCCTTCACCGGTCATGTCTACGTTGCTGACCACGCCAAACTTGGTGGTGGTCACTCCGGAAGCAGCAGGGAAGTTATCGTCGAAGACGATATCCCAAGCGCCTTTCTTGGCACCGGTCAAGGTGAAGAGATCGGCGTCGTAGGTGATCTCCAGCTTCATGCCGGCGACCTTATCGTTGTTTTCCAGATCGATGGCGACCTCAAAGGTCTTGCCAACGATCGCCTTGCCGGGATTTACGGTGATGCCGGTCAGACCGGGGATGGTTTTGGTATCGTAGTTCCCGCATTCGCAGGTACCCTTCTCTTCACCATCCACGCCAACCTCGGGCGGAGTGGTTACAGTCCAGTTTTTAAAGGTACAATTCTCGATCTGATCTGCAACGTTGCAGTTTGCAACGTTGTCGCAGGAGCGCTTATGAGTATCGGTACCATCTACGTGAGTCCAGGTACCCCAGGTGTGCTCAAGCTGAGCAACGGTCTTTACGTGCTTGTAATCGCAAGCGTCGCAGACGGTGGTAGTCTGGCCGGGAGCAGCACAGCTGGGTTCCCAGGTAGCCTCGGCGTCTACGGACGTAGCACCGGCACAGTCAGCAGCCGCACTTACATAAGTACAATACTTACAAGCATCCACAACCTGATGGGTCGCGGCGGGATCGGCGGTATTAACGTCGGTCACGTTCTTCTTCTCGATCTCGTGAGCAACGCCCTTTTCTTCGTAGTAACACGCGAAGAGACCCAGTTCTGCATCGGTATGAGAGAAGGTACACTTCGCATCGTGAGTACCGTCACCGTTATCGGTGTATTCAAACTGATGATCGTGAGCAGGAGTGGTGTAACCGATGACTTCGTCGTTCTCGCTATCGAAGGTCATGGAAGCAAGATCAGCCTCGTTGTCCCAGGAAGCGGCGTTCAGCAGATCATCGGTGAGACCCAGCAGCTTGCCGTCCTTATCGGTATACAGCGTATAGGTAGCGATGGGAGCCTCGGCATCCTTCAGCTTGACATCCAGCGCCTTGAAGGTAACGGCCACGGTAGCCTTGGCAGCAGCGGTTGCAAAGACGGGGGTAGCGCCGTCCATAGCCCACTGCTGATCAACGTCAGCCGCGTTCAGTTTACCGGCGGCTTCACCATTCTTGATGGCGGTCTCTGCTTCCGTAATGGCATTGGTTGCAACGGTACCCTCGTAAGGAGTATCGGAAGCATAGGGGTTGGTACCGTCATGGTA
>CAYLIT010000076.1:0-7880 GCA_964383835.1 uncultured Eubacteriales bacterium | reverse complement strand
TCCGTTGCCTTACCAACTTGGCTATATCCCAACGACGGTCAATATTATATCAAACATTTTTCGATTTGTAAAGTAAAATTTTTAATAATTGTAAAATAATTTTCATTTTGATTGACACAGAGGGTAGAAAACAGTATAATTTGTAGGTACGCATCGAAATTTTTTGGTATTAAGGTGAATTGATTGAGAAAAAATAAACGATATGCTGCAAAGCATGCAAGAAAATTGAAGAGACCGAATCCGTTCGCCAATTCCGGAAATTGGTTTTTTGTGTTCTGCAGGCGCCCCATCGGGAAATATGTGCTTTCCACCGTAACGGCGCTGGTGACCGAAGCGGCGCTGGTGCTCTTTTTCCTGTACGGACCCATCGCATTCTTCCGTGATACGTTGATCACGTCGGCCATGCAGACTCTTTCCCATCAATATTATGCCACTACCTTCTATTCAGAGGAAACGATCCAGGAGGTAATGAATAAGCACGTTGTGGGGCGGCCGACCACCAATACGGACAGCGGATCGATCCAGGTGTCCCAAGAGGAAGAGAATGAGATCGTCGTTCGCAAGATCTCCGGTAGCACCTTCACCGGTTTTGTGATGGAGATCAGCGATCCCTCCTGGGTGCGCCTGGGCATTCCGGCTAACTTTGGCACAAAGGGTCAAAAGATCCCGCTGCTGGTAAAGGATTACGGTGCAGTTGCCGGTATCAACGCCGGCGGCTTCGGTGATGCCAACGGCTGGGGCAACGGTGGTCGCGCCATTGGCCTGGTTATTGTGGACGGTCAGGTGGTTCAGGAACCGGAGCCCTATGCCGAAGAGGTCAAGATCGTTGGCTTTAACGAGGACGACGTTTTAGTCTTGGGTTATTATGATCGTGATGAATGGCAGGATCTGAATTTGCGGGATGCCTGCGAATTCGACCCGTTTCTTATCATCAACGGCGAGCCCACTGAGATCCGCGGTAACGGTGGTTGGGGCATTGCACCTCGTACTGCCATCGCCCAACGAAAGGACGGTACCGTTCTTTTGGTGGTCATCGACGGTCGTCAGATCCATTCTGCCGGTGCAACCATCAAGCAGCTGCAGGAGGTGCTGATCGAGGAGGACGCTTATAACGCGGCCAACCTGGACGGCGGTTCTTCTACCGTTCTTTATTATACCGAAGAGGGCGGCGTGATGAATAGCCCCAGCGGCTCCGATGCCGATGGTATGCGGTTCTTGCCCAACGCTTGGTTGGTCATCGACCCAGAGACCTACACTCCGCCTACCGACAGACCCCCTTATGATGATGAATGATAAAACTGCGGCCCGAAAGGGTCGCAGTTTTTTTGAATTTAATATTGAAGAATAAGAATAAAGGTGCTATACTTTAATCAAATTCAACCTGGAGGTAAGAAACTATGACAAAAAAGATCCGTAATCTTGTGATCATTGCGGTGGCGGCACTTTTGGTGCTGATCGTTGCAATGAATTGCTTTACCATCGTTGATGCCGGTCATACCGGCGTTGTGGTGACCTTGGGTAAGGTCAATGAGGGGGTGCTGCAGGAGGGTCTGCATCTGAAAGCCCCCTTCGTGCAGAAGGTTGTAAAGATCGATAACCGTATCGTAAAGCTGGAGGTTGATACCGAGGCCTTTTCCAAGGACCTGCAGACGGTTGCCACCACCCTGGCGATCAACTATCGGGTCGATACTGCGAAATCCTACAGTATTTACAAGAATATCGGCGCCGATTATGAAACGGTGCTTGTTGCGCCCGCTGTCAACGAGGTGCTGAAGGCGATCACTGCCAAGTATACCGCTGAAGAGAGCGTGACCAACCGCGCTCTGATCTCCGATGGTCTGATCGACGGCCTTAATGATAAGCTGAACAACATCGGTCTGTACATCACCGATGTCAACATCATCAATTTTGACTTTTCCGAGGCCTTTATTGCGGCGATCGAAGAAAAGCAGGTGGCCCAACAGCAACTGTTGAAGGCTGAGACCGAGAAGCAGACCGCCATCACCAACGCCGAGGCAGAGGCAGAGACCACCCGTATTAAAGCAGAAGCGGAGGCCGAAGCAAACAACAAGATCAAGGCTTCATTGAACAACGATATCATCCGCTCTAAGTTCTATGAGAAATGGGACGGCAAGCTTCCCCAGGCAATGGGCAGTGATTCGGTGATCACCAGCATCGACGGCGGCTCTGCCACAGTTACCGAATAACAAACAAAAAAGACCACGGCCGTGGTCTTTTTTTGTTTACAGTTTTACCGGTCCGCAGGGACGGATCAGTAGGGCACAACTGCTTCCGGTGCCGAAAATGCGGTCCATTTCGGCAATATAGTTCTCGGCTTCACTGTGGGGCATATGGGCCTGGATAGTGCCGCCAAAGCCGCCACCATGGACACGCCATGCGCCTTTGTCGGCCAGCATCTTTTCGGTGATGCACAACGCCAGGCTGATGGCCTGGGCGGTGGGGGAGCGGTCGGAATAGATGTTTTGCAGATACATGAAAGAGGATCGCCCGGAGGCATTGACGATGGCCTTGAAGGTCTCGAAATCCTTTTTCTGCAAAGCTTCGTAAAGGGCGTCCACCCGCTCGTTTTCACTGAAATAATGGGCGGCGCGGATCAATGCACGCTCATGCAGGTCTTTATACAGCTCGGGGAGTTTTTTGTAAAAATCAGCAGGGTCTACCTGACGCAGATATTCTTTGCCGAAGGCACGGGCGATGGCCTGCATTTCGGTCTTGATGGCCACGTAATCCGCCGTCAGATCGGCGTGATCGCTGTGAACGTCGGTAATGACCATGGTATGTCCGCCGGTGGAAAAATCAAAGTCAATGGGGCGGACAACAGGATCGGTGGGGTCTTCGAAGTCAATGGCGATCATTCCGCCGTAGGCGCAGGAAAGCTGGTCCAGCATTCCGCTGGCTTTGCCGAAATAAACGTTTTCGGAAAACTGCGAGATCACGGCCATCTGTTTAGGATCCATCGTTCCATCGTTATATAAATGGTCCAAAATTGAAACAGCCATCACCTCAAAGGCGGCAGAGGAGGAAAGGCCGGAGCCCTTCAGCACGTTGCTGGTGGTATAGGCATCAAAGCCGCCCACCTTAAATCCGAGCTCCTGCATTTTGAAGCAAATGCCGCGGACCAGGCCGGTGGAGCCGCCTTTTTCCTCTTCCCGGAGGGAGGCGTCAGCAGTGTCCAGCTCGACCGGCTCAAAGCCCTCGGCAATGATGCGGATATGCCCGTCGGAACGGGGCGCGACCATGGCCAGAATATCCAGCGTCACGGCACAGCCTACGGCTTTTCCCATGTTATGATCGGTATGGTTGCCGCAGATCTCACTGCGTCCGGGGGCGGAAAAGATCATCTCATGCTCTTTTCCGAAGTGGGCGACGAACTGCTCGGCGGCCTTGGTATAGCGTTGCTCCTGTGCAGTCCATTGGTTTTCGGGGTATAATTTTTTAGCAAGTTCCGGTAAGTTCATTGAAATAATTTCTCCCATTTTTCAAATTCCGCTTCGCGGCCGCAGGCTGTGTAGCAGCCCTTGATCTCGGTCAAAAGGGTGTCGTTACGTTTAAGGCCTCGCTCACATTCCTGCAAGGCTTCGTAGAGCGTTTCGTAGGCCTCAGTCGCTTCGGTATATTGCTCCAGACCACGGTGTGCCGTCGCCCGCTGGATACAGAGGTCGCACATGACCTCGGGGATCATGGCGTACTCCTGCTCGGTGGCGGCCAACAGCTCCAGCGCCTGCTGATATTGCTTGAGCTGGATGAAGTATACCGCGTTCCAGATGCCTTGCTCGGCACTGTTGGGCTTTTTATAGCGCTTGATGAAGTGATTTAAAAATACAAACAGGATGATCGCGGCAACAAGGGCGATCAAACCAAAAATAAGATAGTCCTTCATGGTGGTGATCCTTTAAAATTTCAAGAGTTTGATGAACAGGCCGCCCTGCACGGTACGGTTCTGGAACCCGCGATGGATGGGCTTGGAGGTGAAATAGAGATCGGTGAAGGGAATACGGTCAACGGTTTCGTTGAGGAAGTCCCACATCCGCTCTACGATGAGGTCGAAGAATTCCTGATCCTCATCGTCCAGCATCACGCTCCAAAGCTGCCAGTCGCTCTTGGTGTAGTCTGCGCGGTTGTCCAGGGGCAGACCGTAGGCGTTGATCCTCTTCTTATAGAAGGCCAGCTCGTTCTTTTTGATCTGAGCATCAAAAAGATCAAGCGCCAGGAGATTATCCCAGACCATGTTGTATTTCACGCTCCAGCTGTCCTCTTGGTCGAAGGCCAGGCGGGTGTGATCGTCGGTAACGGCATTCTTTACCCAAAGAGCGGCAAATTCCTCGGCCTTGGCGCGGTATTGTTCAGCTGCCGCAACATCACCGGTGTCCTTCAGCATCTTTGCATAGGCACCCAGACCTTCAATGGCTTTGACAGAAAGGTTACAGTTATGTGCCAGATGACCGGCAAAATCGTCGGTACAAAGCTGGTTTTGGGGGTCGTAGCCGGCCTTGATAAGGTAATCGGCCCATTGCTTTAAGAGTTTTTCGTGCTTTTTAAAGTATCCGAGATCGCATCTTGCATAGCACAGGGCCGCTACACAAAGGAGCATATTGCCGCATTCTTCTACCGGCATCTGCTTGTCCATCGGGGTAAAGCCACGCATGAAATTCCGAGTCTTGTAGCCGTAGACCTGGCGGTTGGCCAAGGGATACTGACCGGCATCGTGAGGAGCAAAATCAAAGTCCCAAAGCCCTTTTTCGATAAGCTTAAAGATCGGATTGAGCATACCTTCCACCAGATCAGGCTGATAGATCAGAAAGAGGGGAATGGAAGGATAGGTCACGTCAACCGTAGCGATACAGCCGTTGGAGTAATTCTCCTTCGAGAAGAACTGGATCTCGCCATCGTGCCAGGTCAGCTTGTGACCTGCGATGGTCTGGCGGTAAACGCTGTTCAAGATATCGGCGTATTTAGGATGGATAGCGGCCGCTTTGGCGGTCAGCTCTTCTTCGAAGGTGGCTACCCGTTCTTTGATCTCGGGGTATTCCTTCAGCGCTTTAATGATGATCTCTTCAAAGGTTTCGCCGTCCTTACGCCAATAGGCCTCGATATTTTCACCAAAGTACTGAATTGATTTGATATCGTCATAGCCAACGGCAATCATCAGCTCATTTTCGCCGTTCAGCGTGAATTCATGCTCTGCTACCAGGGTGGGATAATTCGGTGCCACCGTATCCTGATCAAAATCATCATAGTATTTGGGAATATACTTGTCAGAGCCGCCAAGATCTTTGAAGGGCTTGGTGTTGACGGGGTGCAAACGATCGGTATAAAGATCATTGATCCGCTTAATAAGGCTGTAAGCGGGCATGGGAGCCGTAAAGCAGTCCGGTGCGATCAGGTGCAGAGTGCCCCATTCAATGCGATGGTCGTCGCCGCTTCTTTTAAGCATCATCTCGGTACCGCTGGAGGCGGTAAGAGAATAGTGGGTTCTGTTAAAGGTGACGGTCTGGGTGTTTTCGTTGACAGCCATCTCACAGCTGATGCCGGTGAAAAGACGAATATCGTGAGCCTTTCCGTCCAAGGCGGTTACTTTATAAGTAATGTACGAAATGGGTCTGCTGAGCAATTTGAGATCATCCATCAGCAGCGGAGTCATAAAAGAAAGCTCCAAGCGGATGGTTTCGTTTTCAAATGTATAGACGGTGGTGAGCGCTTTGACGGTGACGTCCACCTGGGGGAGCGCAGGATATTCGGTGATATAACGGTGATTATCCGGCTGCAGCTTTCCCATGAACTGAAAAACTTCGCCGTCAATGGCAATGGTTCCGGTCATAAACTGACGTTCACCCGTCCAATGGCGGGGAACATCGTCGGTCAAACGGTCTGCAAAGGACCAAATGTTAAGCATCGGGTCGTTGACGATCAGCGGCACGCAGGGAAGCCGCAATTTCTGGTTCGACATAATCTTTGATCTCCTTTGTAGCATACTGATATCTCTATTATAAATAGTTGAAACTATATTTGCAAGATTTAAAGGTAAAAAATAGATTTATACGGATATCGATGAAAACTCGTAAAAGAATTTATATAAAATGCTTGACAAGTTATTGAAAAGTGGTACAATAAAGTCAGAGGTGATTTTGTGAAAAAGAGTGTTTATTCATTGGTGCTGATGGATGACGTGGTGGCACAGGTGGATCGCTTGGCTTATACTATGCACACCAACCGTTCCAATATGATCAATCAGATTCTTGCAGAGTATTGTTCGATGATGACGCCTGAAAAAAGGATGCAGGCGACCTTGAATCAATTGGAACAGTTGTTGGGGCAAGTGGGCTTTCAAGCGCTTGCACAGCCTACAGGAACCATGCTGATGGTGCGCAGTGCTTTGAATTATAAATATAACCCCTCTGTACGCTATCGTGTAGAGCTGTTTCGAACGGTAGAACCGGAGTTCGGTCAACTGCAGGTTCAACTGCGCACACAAAACCAGGAACTGATTTATTATGTAAACGAATTTATGCTCATTTGGGCTGAATTGGAACGGAAATATCTGGCAAAACCTCGTTCAAAGGTTGAAAACGGTAGGTTTTTAAGAAATCTTCGGTATAACCCGAATTTTGACAAACAAGAGAATGCTGTGGGTGAAGCGATAAGTGATTATGTTAACCACTTCGACCGTGCTTTAAAATTGTACTTTGAATATCTATCACGTCCCCAGACCGCTGTGCGTATGGTCGAGCAAGTGATGGAGGAGTACCTGGCGGGGAATACTCTTATTGTGTAGAAAGGAGAATTTAAATGAATGCAAATCAATTGACAGAAAAAAGCATCGAGGCGCTGCAGGCTGCGGAACAGTCTGCGGCGTCGAAAAGAAATGCTGCGGTAGAACAACTCCATCTTTTGGAGGCGCTGATCCGTCATAAAGACGGCTTTGTGGCCGGTGTGTTGGAAAAATTAGGTGTGCGTGGTCTGCTTGAGGATTGTGAAGCAGGCATTCGCGCGCTCCCGACGCTCGGTACGGCAGGTCAGCTTTATGCCACCACGGAATTGAATACCGCTCTGGACTCTGCCGAAAAGCAGGCGGGGAAGATGGGGGATAGCTATATTTCGGTAGAGCATCTGATGTATGGCCTGCTGGACCGCCCGGACGCTACCGTGAAAAAACTGTTTGCCGATCATAATATCCAGAAAAAGCAATTTCTTGAAACGGTCAAAAGCCTGCGCGGGAGCCGCTCGGTCAACAGTCAGAACCCGGAGAGTACCTACGATGTGTTGAACAAATACGGCCGTGACCTGGTGGAAGCGGCCCGCCAGCAAAAGCTAGACCCTGTCATCGGGCGGGATGAAGAGATCCGCAACGTGATCCGTATCCTTTCACGAAAAACCAAGAATAATCCTGTTCTGATCGGGGAACCCGGCGTGGGCAAGACTGCCATTGCTGAGGGCCTGGCCCTGCGTATTGTTCGTGGTGACGTGCCGGAGCATTTGAAAAACCGTAAAGTGTTTTCCCTTGACATGGGTGCACTGATTTCCGGTGCTAAATATCGGGGCGAATTTGAAGAACGGTTAAAAGCGGTGTTGGACGAGGTACAGAAAAGCGAAGGTGAGATCCTGCTTTTCATCGATGAGCTTCATACTATCGTAGGAGCCGGTAAGACGGACGGTGCCATGGATGCAGGAAATCTGCTCAAACCGATGCTGGCAAGGGGAGAGCTGCATTGTATCGGTGCTACCACTCTCAATGAGTATCGTCAGTATATTGAAAAGGATGCAGCATTGGAACGCCGTTTTCAGCCGGTACTGGTGGCAGAGCCTTCGGTGGAGGATACCATTTCCATTCTTCGTGGGTTAGAGGAGCGTTACGAGGTTTA
>CAYLIT010000075.1:0-7906 GCA_964383835.1 uncultured Eubacteriales bacterium | reverse complement strand
GTTCCCTTGAATGGAACGGGACACTTGTTGCTCATTTTTTATCCTCCTTAGTAATGAAACTGCAAAGCAGTAATTTCCATTATTACAAACATATTGATTTTAACATATTTTTTCTGCGATTTCCACAGTTTTTTCTATTTTTTTCGATCAATTAACAAAATTTCTCGATACTCAAATATCGAATGAGCGCTTCTGCCGAATTTTCGGGCAGATCCAGCAGATTTTCGCCGGAATGTTCGCCGATATCCTGCAAATAATGGGCATCGGAATCATGAATATAGCGGTAAGGACGTTTTCCGAGTCCGGGCGTTGCAATGATAAAACTCTCTGGCAGATTACGGGATAGTTCAAAGCAATGAAATCCCATGTAATCCCCTACCATACCGAAGTTGCCGACTAAGCTTTTGGTCGACTTATCAATATGCGCCGGGATCGCAATTCCGCCGTAAGAACGCACCAATTCCGGCAAGCCGTCAAGAGAGATTGAAGTGGCGTTGATCAGATAGCGTTTTTCTTCACCGATAACACGATCTTCCGCATCCATAAAATGCTGGTCACCGAAGATGCGTGGATCATTTTGAATAGGCGGAAGAGCAGGCTTCACCTGCTCTTCTTCAAATTTAAGGATCGACTCCAATGAGGGGAACAGGCAAAGAACATGAATTTCTTCAGCCGTTTCCAGTTCCATGGCCGGCACAACCGTAACGCCCAAATCCCTGCCGACCTCCATTACTGCGGCCACATTGCCGGCGGTATTATGGTCGGACACAGCAATCATGTCTAACCCGCAGATCTTGGCCATATTCACAATATTATTCGGTGTCATATCCCCGTCGCCGCAGGGTGAAAGCGCCGAGTGAATATGCAGATCGTAACGCAACTCCATAATGCGTTCTCCTTTTACTGTTTCAGCGCCTCATAAATCTTGACTGCTGTTTTATAGGTGGTTTCCTGCGAGGACAAAACGATAATATCGTTATCCATCGCCTTGGTTAATGCAGTTTCGTCCGGCCGTACACCCTCTGTTAAAATTACACAGGGCAGATCGGCCATAACAGCCACCGCCATAACATTGGGGTTGGACATTACCGTAACCAGTGCATCGTTACCCTCTGCACGACCGATAACCCAGGAAAGCAGGTCGCAACAATAAGCGCCGCAAACCTCACGATCCTCCACTTCCTGACCTGCATAGTATGTAAAACCGCAGGTTTTAGCAAGCTCATGAACTTTCATTATTCCATAATATCCTTTAAACGATTTTTCAAAATGATCAGGCAATCAGACATTTTAGCTGTCCCCTGCACCACATCGACCGCAAACGCATGACAAGAGGGCGAGCCGCAAGCGGAGCAATCGATCCCAGGCAACTGCTCTTCCACCTTCTGGATCTCCTGCATCTTGGCCATCGCCTTTTTGATATCGCGATCCAGCTGCAGAACCGGGTCATAAGAGATCGGCTTATGCCACAGATAATCATCCGGCTCAAGATCATAGTTTTTCATATGATTGCAGGCCACCGGCATATATTTACGCAGCTGGCGGACGCGAGTCTTGGCAATATAGGGATTCTCGATGGTCAAGCAACCGCCTACACAGCCGGAAACACAGGCACCTAATTCCACAAAATCCACATCATGTAGCTTCTCGTCCTCGATCTCTTCTAAGATCTTGATGACGTTCTCCATACCATCTGCCGCCAAATAGCGATTACGCAACAACGCCGTAGCTTCTCCACCGGTATAACTCCAAGAAATACCGGTCAATCCACATTCGGAAAGCGCCTGGGGCTGATCGATCTTATTCATGGCAGAAAGTAACGGTTTATAGACATCGGAAATCGCCAGAACACCGTCTACATCGGAACGGTCGGTTCCGAGAGGCTGATGCATGGCGGTCACCTTTGCAGGGCAGGGCGAGATAAAGAATACGCCGATCCGTTCAGAGGGCAACCCTGTTTTTTTTATTGCTTTTCTGCGTGCGATATCCGCCGCAATGTCTACCGGGGCCTTCACGCACAGAAGATGCGGTATCAGCTTAGGAAAACGCACTCGAATCAGACGTACAACCGCCGGACAAGCAGTAGAAATTACCGGAAGAGGCTGACCGCCCTCGTTCATTTTAATTCTCGTACATTCCGAAACCAGTTCGGCTGCGCTGGCAACCTCGAAAATATCGTCGAAACCGATATCCAAAAGACCGTTCAGCACATAATCCACGTTATCCAAATTATTAAACTGACCATAAAGTGCAGGTGCAGGAATCGCAACGTTGTAGTCGAACTGCTGCAACATTGAAAGCTTATCATAAACCGCTTTTTTTGCATGGTGGGGACATACACGAATACACTCACCGCAATCGATACAGCGTTCTTTGGTGATCGTCGCTTTCCCATCTTTTACCCGAATCGCTTCGGTCGGGCACCGCTTTACGCAGGCGGTACACCCCCTGCACCGTGCAGAATCTAATGTAACGGAATGAAAATAATCCATTCTAAACACCTCATGTGTTGATCAAAATCGTCAGCGTTGTACCAACGCCGATCTCCGTTTCGATCTTCAGATCATCGGAATATTTCTTGATATTGGGCAGACCCATACCTGCTCCAAAGCCAAGATTGCGCACCTCATCGGGAGCGGTTGAATACCCCTCCTGCATAGCAAGTTCCACGTCTTTAATACCGGGGCCACGGTCTGCCAAAATAATACGAATTGCATCCCCGGTGACCTCGGCGATCGCCTCGCCACCGTCGGCATGGATGACCATATTGATCTCTCCTTCATACATGGCGATGGCAACTCTTCGAATGATGTCCGGGGAAAAGCCCATCTGTTTCAAAGACTTTTTCAAAGAAGAAGAAGCTTCGCCGGCATTACTGAAATCTTCCCCATCTACGTTATATTTAAAAATGATCGGTTCCATTATACTTTATCAACCCCTTCGCTATATAATCCGTTGGAATATAAAATTCCGCACGCAGTATACAGCCGATAGTCAGTAGCCATGATCATAATGCCGTTATCCTCGGCGAGCTCGATCACCGCATCCTCAGGGCGCTTACCGCGCACAAAAATAATGCACTTCATATCCATCATCTGCGCCGTACGGACGGTTTGAGGATTGACCAGTCCGGTCAGCAAAATACCCTGATCCTTTACGAATGCCAAAACGTCGCTCATCATATCAGAGCCACAGGCACTTTTGGCCTCGCCTTCCAGACCGTCCTCACAGCAAAGAACCTCTGCATCCAACAGATCACGTACCTTTGAAAGTTTCATTGTTCTACTCCTTTAAATTTGGGGATAGAGATTTTCATTTTATACATTATATCACAGAACAAGCCCTTATTCAAGCGGAAACTTCGCGAAATACCAGTTGACTTTTGAACATATTTATAATATAATAAACCCAAATTCTATTTTAGAAAGAAAGGTGTATTTTACATGAGAGTTTACAATTTTTCCGCAGGTCCCTCCATGCTCCCCCTGGAAGTGCTGGAAAAGGCCGCCAGTGAGATGACCGATTACGGCACCTCAGGTCAGTCCGTAATGGAGATGAGTCATCGTTCAAAGGAATACGGAGCTATTATTGAGTCAGCGGAAAGTTTACTCCGTAAGGTACTTTCCATTCCCGATAATTATAAAGTACTCTTCCTGCAGGGCGGTGCATCCAGCCAGTTCGCCATGGTTCCCCTGAACCTGATGACCAAGAACGGCAAGGCCGATTACGTTATTACCGGCCAGTGGGCAAAGAAGGCCTACAAGGAAGGTAGCCGTTACGGTACCTGTCGTGCAGTAGCTTCCAGTGAAGATAAGACCTTCTCTTACATTCCCGAGCTGAACAGTGCTGATTTTGACCCCGAAGCTGATTACTTCCATATCTGCTATAACAATACCATCTACGGCACCAAGTTCTACAAGTTGCCTGAGACCGGCAACGTACCCTTGGTAGCCGATATGTCCTCCTCCATCCTCAGCGAAGAGATCGACGTTTCTAAGTTCGGCGTGATCTATGCCGGTGCCCAAAAGAACATGGGCCCCGCAGGCTTGACCGTTGTGATTATCCGTGAGGATCTGATCGGCGAGCCCCAGCCCATCACCCCGACCATGTTCACCTACAGCACCCATTCCGAGAACGATTCTATGTTCAACACTCCCCCCACCTATGCCATCTATATGCTGAAGCTGGTTCTGGAGTGGATCGAGGATATGGGCGGCATTAAGGTACTGGAAGAAAAGAACAAGAAGAAAGCCAAGCTGCTCTACGACTTCTTGGATCAGTCCGAAATGTTCCACCCCACCGTTATGGGTGATTCCCGTTCTTTGATGAACGTTCCCTTTGTTACCGGTAACGAAGAGTTGGATAAGAAGTTCGTGGCAGAATGTACCAAGAATGGTTTTGTCAATATCAAAGGCCACCGTTCTGTTGGCGGTATGCGTGCCAGCATCTACAACGCCATGCCTTATGAAGGCGTTGAGGCACTTGTAAACTTTATGAAGAAATTTGAAGAGGAAAACAAGTAATGAAAATCCAAACCTTAAATAAAATCGCTAAGATCGGCCTGGATGGCTTTGATCAAAACTATGAGATCTGCGATACCTGCGATGCCCCTGACGGTATTCTGGTCCGCAGCGCTTCTCTGCACGAGATGGAGTTGCCCGCATCTTTGCAGGCAGTTGCCCGTGCCGGTGCCGGTGTCAACAACATCCCCCTGGATGCTTGTGCAGAAAAGGGTGTCGTTGTTTTCAACACCCCCGGTGCTAATGCAAATGCCGTAAAGGAATTGGCAATCGCCGCTCTGTTCCTGGCTTCCCGTGATATCATCGGCGGTATCGAATGGGCCAAGGGTCTCACCGGCGACGATGTTGCCAAGCAGGTAGAAAAAGGCAAGTCTCAGTTTGTCGGACCCGAAATCATGGGTAAAAAGCTGGGTGTTATCGGTCTGGGCGCCATTGGTGTACAGGTTGCAAACGCTGCTCAGCATCTGGGCATGAAGGTTCTGGGCTATGACCCCTATATTTCCCTGCAGTCTGCTTGGAATCTGAGCCATCACGTAGTAAAGGCTGCAGATATCAACGAAGTTTATGCAAACTGTGACTACATTTGTCTGCACGCTCCCCTTACTGCCGAGACCAAGCACAGCATCAATAAGGATACCATCGCCACCATGAAGGACGGCGTTCGCATTCTGAATCTTTCCCGTGCCGATCTGGTCAATGACGAGGATATGGCTGCTGCTCTTGAAAGCGGTAAGGTTGCCAAGTACGTCACCGACTTCCCCAACGAAAAGACTCTTACCATGAAAAACGCTATTCCCATCCCCCATCTGGGTGCTTCCACTCCCGAGAGTGAAGATAACTGTGCCGTGATGGCTGTCAAGGAACTGCGTGATTATCTGGAGTTCGGTAACATTACCCATTCCGTCAACTACCCCGACGTTTCTGCTCCCTTTAACTCTGCGCTGAGAATCTGCATCTGCCACCGCAACATTCCCAACATGCTTTCTGCTCTTTCCGCCATCGTTTCTGCCGTAGGTGTAAACATTGAAAACCTGCTGAACAAGTCCAAGGGTGAATATGCTTACACCATGATCGACTGCAACGAAGATATCGGTGATCGTGTTGTGGATGCCCTGCAGGCTGTAGAAGGCGTACTGCGTGTACGTTGCGTTCGCTAATATAAACAAATAAAAACAGACCGCTTTTGAAAAAAAAGCGGTCTATTTTTTTACTTTTTCAAGAACCATTGTGATTAAATCTTTACAATCTTCAATGGAATTTATCTGTCCGGCGGCAACTTTAAAGGGTCCGGCGCCGGGGATGCCTTTTAAATACCAAAGCATATGCTTACGGAACTCAACACAAGCCCGTTCCTCCCCTTTATCTTCCACCGTATAAATCAACTGTTTTAGGCAAACGTCAAAGCGTTCCTCAAGAGAAAGAAAACGCTCTTGCTCCCCTGCTAAGGTTTGTTTGATACGGGTGAACACGTCCGGTGAGCCCAATGCGCCACGGGCCAACATAACGCCATCCGCACCGGTTTCACTTAAAATACGTTTCGCAGATGTACCGTCAATCACATCACCATTGGCAATAACCGGGACTGATACTGCCTCTTTAATACAACGGATCATATCATAATCCGCTTTTCCGGCATAGAATTGCTCACGGGTACGACCATGAACGGTAATGAACGAAGCGCCGGCATCTTGCATTCTCTTTGCAAAATCGATCACACCCAAATCCGGCTCATCAATACCAATACGCATTTTAATGCTTACCGGCAGTGTACTACCACGGCAAGCGGCACGAACCAATTCGGCGGCCAACTCAGGCTCCTTCAGCAATGCACTTCCATCTCCGTTATTAAAGATCTTAGGAGCAGGACACCCCATATTGATATCAATACCGGCAGGCTTGAATTTCTCACAAAGAAAACCGGTGGCATATTCTATAGACTCAGGTTCACGACCAAAAATCTGCAATAATATCGGGGTTTCATCAGCAGTATAACGTGCCAATTCCACTGTTTTATCTGCACCATAACGAATTGCTTTGGCACTGATCATTTCAGATACTGTATAATCCGCTCCCCATTCTCTGCAGATTCGCCGGAAACCGCTATCACCGGGACCGGCCATGGGGGCAAGACCTATTTTATTGCAGGGAGAAAAAGTTTGACTCATAAGCCGGCTCCTTTCGATAGAATTCAAAAAAATGCTCCGGTCGGGTATCCGACCGGAGCATAATTCAAGCGTTAATTACTTCAGCTCAACAGTAGCGCCGGCTTCAGTCAGCTTATTCTTGATTTCCTCAGCCTCGTCCTTAGAAGCAGCTTCCTTAAGGGTCTTAGGAGCGCCGTCAACCATCTCCTTAGCTTCCTTCAGGCCCAGACCGGTGATTTCCTTAACGATCTTGATAACGTTGATCTTGGAAGCACCAGCGTTGGTCAGAACAACATCGAACTCGGTCTTCTCTTCAGCAGCAGCAGCGCCAGCGCCGGGAGCGGCAGCAACAGCAACGGGAGCAGCAGCGGAAACACCGAACTCTTCCTCGATGGCATGAACCAGGTCAGCCAACTCCATAACACTCAGGGTTTTGATTTCTTCTACGATATTCTTAATATCAGCCATTTCTTTAATCCTCCAAATAAAATTTAATTAGTGATTGCTTACGCAGGGGTAGCTTCAGTTTCGTTCTTCTGATCAACAACTGCCTGCAGAGCACGAGCCAGACCAGAAACGTTGCCGTTGAGGGCATAGAGCAGCATGCAAAGCAAGGTCTCCTTGCTGGGCATGGTAGCCAGTTTTTCCAGTTCTGCAACAGAAACAACCTTACCTTCTACAAAGCCGCCTTTGATGGTGAAATAATCATGCTCTTTGCCGAACTCATAGAGAACCTTGGCAGGAGCAACAACATCATCATTGGAAACAGCCAGAGCGGTAGTGCCGTTGAGGACCTCGGACAGTTCGTCCAAACCAACTTCCTTGGCAGCAAAACGGGTCAGGGTATTCTTAACAACAGCATAATCAACGCCAGCTTCTCTCAGCTTGCCACGCAGGGCAGTGTCGTCAGCAACGTTGATACCGCTATAATCTACCAAAACACCGGTCACTGCGTTCTGAAGCTTTTCCTTCAGCTCGGCAACGATCGCCTGTTTCTGAGCAATGATCTTATCATTTGCCATGAATCAATTACCTCCGTTAGATTTTCAAAAAAGAATGCTCCCAGACGCAGAAACACGCATGGGAGCATAGATATCCTAAGATAATTAAGCACTCCTCGGCGGGAAATTAAGCCATTGCGGCACCCACTGTCTGCGAAGCATATTTTTTTGACTTAACAATCATACCATAGTGTGGTATGATTGTCAAGACTTTTTTACATAAATTTAGCCTGGTTGATCT
>CAYLIT010000074.1:4844-7918 GCA_964383835.1 uncultured Eubacteriales bacterium | reverse complement strand
AACAGAACAAAAAATATGATAATCCACAAAATAATTATCGGTATGTACGTTGATGGGTTCAATATACCGCCTCCACAAAATCACTTCAATAATAAAAAAGTGCGTGACCGAAGCCACGCACCGAAAAACGCAAACTCCGATTGTCGCCAAACAAAATTCAAGCATGACAGGTTTCCCTATACAACAACTTGATGGAATTTGCGCTTTTACCAAATTCACATAGTTGTTGTATGCAAAAAAGAGTATAGTACTCCCTTGCAAGAAAATAAACTGTCATTCTTATATATGAATTTTGTTTGGCATTTTATATTATAACACAATCAGGAATAAAAATAAAGTAGTTTTGGAAAAGTCGCGAAATTTGTTGTTTTAAGCATAAAAAATACAGTATAGCCGATCTGACTATACTGTATTTTCGTTATCCTACTCGGTTTTTATATTTCTCCGTTAAGGATGACACGCTTTATCGTCCCGCATTTTTAAATCACTTTAAAAGATTGCCAAAGATCTCACCATAGGTTTCTACCTTACTATGGCAATCAAACCGGTTTTCACCGGAGGTCAGCACGTAGACCTTGACCTTGGGTTCGGTACCGGAGGGACGAACCACCGCATGGGTACCGTCCTCAAAGATATAATACAATACGTCGGCGGTGGGCAGGGTGGTGACACTCTCCTTACCGGTGGCAAGATCCTTGATCACGTGGTTCTTGTAATCACGAAACTCCACGATCCGCTTGCCCTCAAAAGAGGCAGGAACGTTGTTGCGAAGTCCTTTCATGATCTCGTCCATACGCTGCTGGGGAATGACCGCTTTGATGGTGAAGCTGGTGGTCTTTTCTTCAAAGTAACCGTACTTCTTGAAGAGGATCTCCAGCGCCTGCACAAGATTCTTGTTCTTGTTCTTATAATACATAGCCATCTGGGCGATGAGCATCGAAGCCACCAGAGAGTCCTTATCACGGGCATAATCACCCTTCAGGTAGCCGTAGCTTTCCTCAAAGCCCAAGATGAAGTTATGGGAGCCTTCTGCCTTGAAGCGCTCGATCATCTCACCGATATACTTAAAGCCGGTCAGTACCTCAAAATAAGCAACGCCGTTTTCAGCACAGATCTTAGCAGGCATCTTGGAAGATACGATGGTAGAGACCACCGCAGGATTTTGGGGCATAGTGCCGCTTTCCTTTTGCACCTGAATGATGAAATCGGTCAGCAAAGCCGCCATCTGGTTACCGGTAAAGAGGGTCACCTGGTCGCCTGCCAGCGCCGCAACGCCCACACGGTCAGCATCGGGGTCAGTGGCAATCACCAGATCGGCGCCGACCTTTTTAGCCAGCTCAAGACCCAGCTTAAAGCCATCTTTTTCTTCGGGGTTGGGGTATGCCACGGTGGGGAAATCACCGTCCGGCACCATCTGCTCTTCTACGTAGTAAACGTTAGCACCCAGTGCCTTGAAGATCTCGGGAACCAGCTTATAACCGGCACCGTGGAAGGGGGTGTAAACGATAGAAAGCTCTTTGGCTTCGGGCTTCAGCTCACCCAAGGGCAGTTTTTCTGCCAATACACGGGAAAGATACCGCTTATCGGTCACCTGGCCGATATACTCCAAAAGACCCTTGGCGATCGCCTCTTCCTCGGTGATGGTATCCACGTGAAGAGGATCTACACTCTGCATCTGCTCAAAGATATAATCGGCCTGCTCGCCGGAAAGCTGTGCGCCGTCCTCAAAATAAGCCTTATAACCGTTATACTCCTTTGGGTTGTGGGAGGCAGTAATGTTGACACCGCCGATGGCACCGAAATCCCGAATAGCAAAGCTCAGCTCGGGGGTGGGGCGCAAAGCATCGAACAGCCGCACATGAATGCCCAGGGCACACATAGTCAATGCCGTTTCCATCGCAAACCGCTTACCGTTATTACGGCAATCGTAGGCAATGACGATACCACGGCGAATCGCCTCTTCGCCCAAAGATACGATATAGTTACCGAAGCCACGGGAAGCCCGACGGACGGTATAGATATTCATCCGGTTGGTGCCTGCGCCCATCAAGCCGCGCAGACCTGCGGTACCGAAAGTCAGATCACAGGCAAAGCGGGATTTGATCTCATCGTCGTTGCCGTGAACGGCGATCAGGTCTGCCTTCAACCGACCGTCTAATTCATAGTAGGATAACCAGCGTTCATACTCTTTCATGTATTCCATCTCAATTTTCCTCCTGATATTCTATTAACGCCTGCGCCAGTTGATCCGGGCAGGATGTCGCCTTGTAGCCGCATTGGATGCCGGCCAGCCGATCGATGGCCTCCTCCACGTCCATTCCCTCTACCAGGGCTGCGATGCCTTGCAGGTTGCCGTTACAGCCGCCTTCAAACCGTACGTTATGCAAGGTTCCCTCGTCGGTAACCTCAAAGGTGATACTCCGGGAGCAGGTGCCCCGGGTCTGATAGGTATTCATTCAAAAGACCTCCTGTTCTCCATGGCCCTGGTGAGGGTCAAGCTGTCGGCATATTCTAACGTACCGCCCACCGGAATGCCCAATGCAAGTCCGGTGACCTTCACCTCAAAGGGCTTGAGCAGCTTATTCAGATAAAGCGCAGTGGCCTGCCCCTCCACGTTGGGAGAGGTGGCAAGAATGATCTCCTCCACCGCCTCCTCTGCCACCCGATGCATCAGTTCACGGATCTTCAATTGATCGGCACCGATGCCGTTGACCGGCGAGATCAGGCCGTGCAGTACGTGATAGGTACCGTGAAAGGTACGGGTACGCTCCATGGCCTCCACGTCCTCCGGCTTTTCCACCACGCAGATAGAGCCCTTACGGTTGGTGTCGGCGCAGATGGGACAAAGCTCACGATCGGTGAGATTCTGACAGCGGGGACAGCAATGGATCAGATTCTTGGAGGCCAACAGCGTATCGGCGAACTCCTTGACCGCCGCATCCCCCTGTGCCAGAATGAAATAGGCCATTTTCTGGGCAGTTTTCGCTCCCACGCCGGGGAGCTTTCCGAACTGCTCCACAAGCTTTTCCAGGGGGGCGGGAAAGAATTCCATGGGGATCGACTCCTTACATCAG
>CAYLIT010000074.1:0-4834 GCA_964383835.1 uncultured Eubacteriales bacterium | reverse complement strand
ATTTAACTGGGTAATATTCGGCATAATAATTAAAACAGACCGGGAATATTCAGGCCGCCGGTAACAGCGCCCATCTTGCTTTCCATAGCGGAGTCAGCCTGCTTCATGCACTCGTTGACGGCAGCTACCAGCAGATCCTCCAGCATCTCCACGTCGTCGGGATCTACCACCTCGGGTTTGATCTTAACTTCCAGAAGTTCCTTTTTGCCGTTGACCTTTGCGGTGACGGCACCGCCGCCTGCGGCGGCCTCAAAGGTGGTGGATTCTACTTCCGCCTGAGCGTTCTGCATATCCTCCTGCATCTTCTGCACCTGGCGCATCATATCGCCGCGCTTCATATTGTATCCTTCGGGTAATCTTGCTTTCATGGTGTAAACTCCTTTATTCTAATTCCTTTAAAATGTCATTCAGCGGATCGTCCTTTTCCAGAGTGACCGCCAACGCTTTCAAAACGACCTGATAAGGCTTACCGCCGGCCCGGGCCGCCGCATCCGCAAGGATGGCCTTATTTTCGGGGGTGCCCAGATATTGCAGGCAAAACTCCTGCTCCGAGCTGAGGATCAGCCGATCCCCCTGTACCGCCGGGGTGATATCCAGCAAAAAGCCCAGCATATTGGCGTGGCCGGTATCCTGCAAAATCTCCTTCATCGGCTCCCAAAAGGGACAATCTCCCCGGGGCAGATCTTGGGCAGGCTCTACCACCGGCCCCCGCTCCGCAGGCACAGGCGGCTGTTCCGCCGGCACCTCCGGTGCCTCGGCTACCGGGGCCGGTGCCGCCATCGGCACTCCACGCTCAAGACGGGCAATACGGGCAGAGAGAGAAGCGATATCCTCCCCCAACTCCTCCCGACAAAGCGAGATAAGGGTCATCTCTGCCAAAAGACTTTTATCGGCGGTACGGCTTAGTTCCCATATTCCGGTCTGCAGAGTACGCATCATCCGCATAATAACCGCCGTAGGCAATTCCCGAGAGAGGGTGATTTTTTGGTTCAGCTCTCTGGCATCACATTCGATCAGCTCCCCGGGATTTTCGCTGACACTACAGATCAAAAGATCCCTTAACAGAGCCGAAAGATCTGCAAATAACTGCGCCGGGCCCGCATACCGCTCCCGGGCGTTTTTATAAAACTTCAAGAGACCGGAGGCATCCCGCTTCCAAGCCAGCTTGACTGCATCCATCAATTGCTCACTGCCGCAAACACCCACGATCTGCTCCACGCGGGCAAGGGTGACCGGCTCGTTGCCGTCCCGACAGCGATCCAGAAGGGAAAGACCGTCACGCATGGCGCCATCTGCAAGACGTGCCAATAACGAAGCGGCATCCGGCTCTAAAACAAAGCCCTCCTGCTCGGCTACGTAGCCGAGCCGTCCGGCGATCAGCTCAGGGGTCAGCCGCTTAAAGTCGAACCGCTGACAACGGGAAAGGATGGTAGCGGGGATCTTATGGATCTCGGTGGTGGCCAGTACGAAAATAACGTGCTCGGGCGGTTCCTCCAAGGTCTTTAAGAGGGCGTTAAATGCCTGATTACTCAGCATATGCACCTCGTCGATGATATAGACCCGATAGCGCACCGAAGCGGGGGCATAAATCAGCTCTTCTCTGAGTTCCCGCACGTCGCCTACACCGGTATTGGTAGCGGCGTCGATCTCCACCACGTCCATGGTAGATTCATTGAGAATGCCACGGCATTGAGGACAATCGTTACAGGGATCCCCGTTCGAGGAGGAACTGCAGTTGACCGCCCGCGCTAAAATTTTAGCACAACTGGTCTTACCGGTGCCCCGCGTTCCGCAGAATAAGTAAGCATGAGAAATGTTACCGTCTGCGATCTGTGCCCGAAGGGTCTTAACGATATGCTCCTGCCCCACTACGTCCGAAAAGGTCAGGGGGCGGTATTTTCTGTAAAGAGCTTGATACATTCTTTCTCCTTTAGGGTGATACGAGTAATCAGAACCGGCCTCAAAACGGCATATTTCGGTTCCTCTCACCCAATTCATAAAAGACGATTGCCTTTGCAAGACAGCCCATCCGGACTCAAAACAGGAATTCGGCACACATAGACGAAGATCCGCTTAATGCTGCTCGGTTCCCCGCCTGACATGGTTCACGGCACGCCTATTGCGCCGCGCCCGTCTCTCAACATCCGGAGTGCTGCCTTGCAAAGGCAACCCTCACATTGGTCTTGGAATGCAGGGCTTGCCCTGCATTCCGAAACCTTCTTATTCTATTTTAACACAGTTTTAAAAAAAGCACAAGTATTACGAAAAAATTATTCCCGAAACTTTGCAAGAGATGCAATCGGTTCGTTTTTCGGAAGGCGCTCCAAAGGAATTCCCCGGACCGCCAAATATTCCGACAGGGTACAGAAGCGAAAACCAAGATCATAAAGCTTCTTCAAAAGCTCCGGCAGGATATTCAAGGTGCGCTCCACCTCGTGCATATTGACGATCGCACCATCCCGAAAGTTCCCTTTCGCCAATTGTTCATCCGCCAGTCTCAAAAGATCTGCCTCGTCATTCCCTGCGGAATCCCAATCCCGCAAAGAGAAGGTGCGGTTGATCAGATGGGCCGAAAATTCCTGTTCCAGAACCTTGAGCAGATTTTCATTTACCTGATTGCCGGGTGAACGGTAAAACTCCACCCGATAATCCGGCAGAGCACTTTTAATGGCACGAAAGCCATCTGAAATCTCTTTATAAACAGCGTCATAACTCTTATCGCCGAAGTCGTGGTTTTGTCCGTGGTTGGCAATTTCATGCCCCTGCGAACGAACCAGGCGCATATTCTCTGCCGCAGCCTCATCGACCCGCTTTCCCAGCACGAAAAAGGTAGCTCTGCCGTCGAACTTTTCAAAAGCAGCAGCAATGCGGGGCATCAGCGGAGTAGGGCCGTCGTCAAAGGTAAAGGCGACGTAAGCGTGGTTCGGATCCAGTGTTCTCATCTCTTAAAGACAAAAATCGTTGAGAATATAATTGAATTTCTTCTCAAAGGCGTCCGCCATGTTCAGAATCTCACCGTCGGCAAAGGCCTTACCTACGATGCTCATACCGATCGGCATCCCCTCGGCCGTATAACCGCAGGTGGTGTTGACCGCAGGCAAGCCTGCAATATTTACCGTTACGGTGTAGATATCAGCCAGATACATTTCGGCCGGATCAGCACCCTTGGCACCGAACTTAAAGGCAACGTCCGGAGCGGTGGGGGTGATGATGCAATCGCAGGTCTTGAAGATCTCTTCGTATTCCTTGCGGATCCGGCGGCGAAGCAGATTGGCCTTTTTATAGTAGGCATCAAAATAGCCGCTGGAAAGAGCGTAGGTTCCCAAAAGGATCCGACGCTTGACCTCTTCGCCAAAGCCCTCGTTGCGGGTGGCGACCAAACGCTCGTCAAAGGACTCCCCTGCCTTGCTCAGGTGGCCGTAGCGAACACCGTCGTAGCGGGCCAGGTTAGAGGATGCCTCTGCAGACGAGATCAAATAATAAGCGGGGATGGCGTATTCCAAAGACGGCATGGAAACCTCTTTGATGATACAGCCCATGGCTTCAAATTCTTTGATGGCACTCTCAACAGCCGCCTTGACCTCGGGGTTCAACCCTTCGCCAAAATACTCCTTGGGAACACCAATGACCTTGCCCTCTACCGACTCGCCCAGCATCTCTGCCACAGGCTCAGAAGAACGAGAGGTCATATCCATCTCATCTTCGCCGGAAATCGCATCCAACAGGATGGCGCAATCCCGGGCACTCTTGCCGATGGGGCCGATCTGATCCAACGAAGAAGCAAAAGCCACCAGACCGGAACGGGAGACTCTGCCGTAGGTAGGCTTGATGCCGGTCACACCGCAGAATGCGGCAGGCTGACGGATGGAACCGCCGGTATCACTACCCAAAGAGGCCACGCAAAGACCCGCCGCTACTGCGGCGGCACTACCACCGGAGGAACCGCCGGGCACCCGCTCGGTATCGTAGGGGTTGCGGGTGATTCCGAAATAAGAGGTGGTGGTAGAAGCGCCCATGGCGAATTCATCCATGTTCAGCTTACCGATGAAGATGGCACCGGCCGCCTCTAACTTATCCGCCACGGTGGCATTATATTTGGGAACGAAATCCTCCAGCATCTTGGAGGCACAGGTGGTACGCAGCTCCTTGGTGCAGATATTGTCCTTGATGCCCAGCACGATGCCGGTCAGAGGGCCTGCCGTACCGGCCTCGATCATCTTCTGAGCGACTTCCGCCTGCTCCATCGCCTTTTCATTCACGGTGATATAGGCATGGATGGTGGGATCCAGCTTTTCGATCCGATCCAGATAATATTGGGTCAGCTCCTGAGCGGTGATATCGCCGCCGTCCAGCAGAGCCCGCAGTTCTTTGATTGATTTTAAATGCAAATTCATCATGTCCGTACCTCTCAATCCATCAGCTTCTGCACGGCAATAAAGTGGTACAGCTTGCCCTTGGCATTGGCCAGAGCATCCTCCACCGGCATGGACTCCTTGAGCTCGTCCTCGCGGAGCAGCTCCATCCCGCCCTCAGCGGTCAGGGGATAATCCTCTTCGGAGATCTCCACCTCGGTGATGGTATCCATCAGCTTCATGATGCTTTCCATATCAGCGGCCATCTTCTCCTTAGCCTCACCGTCAAAGGAAAGGCGGGAAAGGGCGGCCAGATGATCAATTAACGCTTGATCTTTCATTCAGTCAATTCCTCATTTCGCATCGGAAGTATAGTTAGGTGCTTCCTTGGTGATATAAATATCGTGGGGATGGCTCTCCTTCAGACCGGCGCCGGTGATCTTCACAAACTTGCCGTTCTTTTTGAGATCCTCGATGGTTGC
>CAYLIT010000073.1:0-8050 GCA_964383835.1 uncultured Eubacteriales bacterium | reverse complement strand
TTACGGATGCGAACCGTACGCTCTCCCAGCTGAGCTACGCCCCCAAGACAAAAATATTATAGGAGATTTTAAGATCAATGTCAAGTTATAATTGAATGGTGGGATGCGGTGCGCTCAGCAGTTTTATCGGCCGCCCCGAGCGGAAACGATAAAACCGCTGTGCTGCCGACTTCACAGTCCGAAAAGGCTATCGCGCCTTTTCGGCCGCTTCGACGAACATTTTTGCATGAAATGCAAAAATGTTCGCTCCCCTTGGATCTCCGCCAAAATAAAGAGGGCAACCTGCAAGCAGGAGCCCTCTTAATTTTGGCGGAGATGGTGGGATTCGAACCCACGTGCCCGGCTAAGGACAAAACGATTTCGAATCGTTCTCGTTACGACCACTTCGATACATCTCCGTTTACGCTCCAATATTTTACCACATACCTAAAGGTTTTGCAAGTCTATTTCATATTTTTTCTCGATTCTTACTATGATATAGCATGAAACGTTTTCTTTTATTCTTTTTATGCTTTACTCTACTATTAGCCCCTGCGGCAGATGCTGCCATCGGCAGCAAAGGACTTGCGATCTTAGGCGGTAAGCAAGAGATCGTTTTAAGCAAAGGTGAAAAGAAATGGCTTTACGTACGAAGCGGATTTTACAAGTTGCCGGTCATCAAAGGACTTTGCTATTACTCCGACAACACCATCGTGGCCACCGTAGGGCTTCACAGCGGCGTATTACGGGCAAACGCCATAGGGACAGCCACGATCACCGTCTCAAACAATCAAGGCGATTGCGGCGTTTTAAGGGTGCGTGTGACCGGAGCCAAAAAAGCGCATCCCCTTTGGTTGCTCCTCCTGCTCCCCGTCCCCTTTTTCTTATTAAAGCCACCGCGCAAAAAATAGAACGGGGATCCGTCAACGCAACATAAACTTGCGGGTGGCCATCCCGAATCCCCATTGTATTTATAGCAAAAGAACACCCGGTATCTTGCGATACCGGGTGTTTATTATTGGATTAATAACCGTAGTAAACGGCGATCATCTTAGCAACTTCAGCTCTGGTGATATCCTTCTGGGGATTCAGATAGAGCTTACCGTTTTCGCCGGAGCCGCCGATCATCTTATACTCACAAACGGCGAGGCGCATATAAGGAATCGCCCAATCGGAAACCTTAGCGGCATCAGCAAAGCCATAAGTGGCAAATTCCTGATCCAGGCCGGCCTTGTTTGCGTTGTAGCGAGTGACAGCATCCAAAAGAGAGTTCTCGTTTGCAATACAAACAGAAACCAGAACCTTGATCACCTGCTCACGGGTGGCGTTTGCCTTACCATTGAAGTACAGCTGATTGTCTACGCCTACACCGCCCATAATGCCGTTAGAGGTGACAGCGCGGACATAGGGCAGAGCCCAATCCTCGATGGTATCGGCATAATCCAGCTTGGTGTTTGCATCGGTATACTTGGAGGTATCCAGGCCCAACACACGGCTGGCGATCGCAGCGATCTCGTAACGGGTGATCTTGCTTTGTACGTTGATCTTACCGGCATCATCGCCCATAAAGATACCGAACTTCTCGTCGTTCAGGTAATCCACATACTCCTTTGCCCAGTGGGACTTCAGAGCGGCGGCATCCTTGTATTCGACAGATTCGCGCTCGCTGACAATATTCATCACACCGTCAAAAGCAGGAACCAAAACATTATACAGAACGCCATCCACAGACTTGGCATAAGAGGCGGAAGTCATAGACACATAAACCTTGGTGATCTTCTGAGTCAAAGCAACCTTACCGGTGATCTCGATGGTCTTGTTGCGATCGGCATAGAAGCGCATCTCAGTAATAACGACATCTTTCTGGATCTCGCCGTAAGCATCGGCGCTATCACGAACGAGCTGACCATTCAGGGTAACCTCATTCTTGCCGGCGGGCAGATACAGGGTGTATTCTTTTTCACCGGTCATGTTTGCATTGTAGGTCAAGGTACCAACCGTACCGGTCACGGTGGGATTCGTGGCGTTGGAAGCCTGGGACTGAACGGTAACCTTATGAATACTACTGGACTTGCCGTCCTCGGAGGTAACCTTTACATAGACGGAGAATACGTCGCGATATGCGCCGTCCTTCTGGGAAACAACCAGGTTGTTGGCTACGAGAGTCTTGCAGGTGAAGTCCTCGTAAACCTGATAGGTTGCGCCGGCAGAAACATTCGCCTTGATCACGGTAGCATCAGCGGTGCCGATGTTAAGCAGATAGCCGCCGGTTCTCTTGGAAGCACCCTCGATCTCAAACAGCTCGCTTTCGCTGCCACTTACCTTCTTGATCTTCAGGGCGTACTCTGCAGTATTCTCGCCGTTACCGGAGGTGGCAACCGCAACCAGAGTCAAATCCTCGGAACCGGGGTTGCTTACGGTGTAAGAACCGTCGGTGTTTGCAGTCAGAACGGTATTACCGTTGCGAACCTCAACGGAACCGCCGAAGTGCGCGTACGGAGTAAAGGTGAAGGTGGACTCGGAATTGAGCATCTCCGCCTCAAAAGTGGTAGAATCCACGCGGGACATACCATCTACATAAGTGATGGCTGCCAGTTCAACCTCGGAAGGATCAACAGTGTTGATATCTTTAAAGGTAAGCTTATAAACATCAGACTTGTTTCCATCCTCGCTGGTGATCTTGAAGTAGCAGGGATTATGGAACACCAGGTCAGGACGCATCAACTCGTCACCTTCCTCGCAGGCTTCATTTCTGTAGATCGCGTAGGATGCGCCTGCAGAAGCCTCGATCGCAGCACCGGCCAGATTGTACTCAAGCTCATCAAAATCAACGTAACCGGTAATGGCCATGGCATCGCTGTCGATCAGGAAGCCATCCATATAATACAGATTGTTCTCGGTGTTCAGCGCGCGGTTGATGACGATCTTAATGGTCTCGGACACAGAACCGTCGGTAGAAGAAACAACTGCATAGTAGGTGTTGACTGCTTCAGGCAGATACAGCTTGGTAACCTGGCTGTCGGCAGAGAGGTTTGCGTTGGAGTAGACCTTCAGCAAGGAATACTCACCGGCAACGAAGGGAATGTCATAGGTGTTCTGATCAGCGGGAACGCTATCGGTATAAACCGCCTGGATGCCGCTCTCATTCAGAGTACCGGCACCGGTTACAGTGTAAACAGCCTCGGGCTCAACCACCATATCGGAACGGATGGTCATATCCCAATCCAGGAAGGTATAGTCGATCTTAACGCGGGTGTTCTGCTCGTAGGTATAAGTGGAGCTTTCGCTGATGGTACCGAACCGCAGCGCGCCGTCAGGCTTAAGAGGAGCGGAATCATAGGTGGCGGCAAAGTAGTTGCCGGACCAATCCAGCATGGTGCCGTCACCGGTACCGCCGGTACAAGGCAAGCAGTTCTTACCGATCAGGTGGTTACCCTTGATGTTCATCATGTTGGAAACGTTCTCTTTAGAACACTTGAAACGAGTGTTGGTAGAGGTGGAAACGAACAGGGTATCGGTGTCGTTTTCCTGCACGAAGGTGTTGTTGGTAAAGTTGACCTTCATGTTGTTACCGGTGAAGTAGATCTGGAAGCCGCGGGCCTTACCCAAACCGTTGAAGAAGACGTTGTTATCGATATTGTAAACGATGTTGGTCTTCACAGCGGTGTTACCTGCATCATCCTTGAAGTTGAAGAGGTAGTTGCTGGCCATGTTGGTACCGGTATTATTGTGGAAGTAGCTGTTGGTCAGCGCATAGTAGGGGTTGGGAATATCACGGGAACGGAAATTGGTGCAGAACTTGGCCTGATTGATACAATCGCCAAAATAGTTACCGTCGAAAACAAACTTCTCGTGATAAGGGCCAAAGGCTACCATGCCATCCAGCGCGCTCAAGCGGCTGTCGTACATATAGAAGTAGTTATAGTCCGCAGTGCTGGAGCGGGCAAAGTTGAATACGTAGGTGTTGGCATTGCCCTTGCTGTCCAGACCGCCGCCGGGATTCAGCGCATAGATGTTCTTCAAGATCGTAACGCTTTGACCGGTACGGTCGGTATCGTCAACGTAAGAGCAACCCTTACCCATCTTGATACCGTCGATGGTGATCACGTAATTATCGATGCCCTCGGCCACACGGATGACATTCTGGAACTCCGTCTCTCTGGACTGGTCACGCTCGGGATTCAGGATCCAGGCAGAGTGCGCAACGTTTTCCTGGGTAATCTCATCAACCACGGTCTTGTTGGGGTTGATGCCGGCCTGCTCACCAAGAATGGTACAAGCGCCGGGAATCAGCAGCTCGCTGGTATAAACGCCGGCGGGGATCAGAATGGTGGGAGAGGTCACACCCTGAGAAGCAGCATAGGTGAAGATCTCATTGAAATCAGCAAAGATGTTCTTGCCGGCCTCAAACTTATAGATCTTACCCTGCCATCTGTAGGGAATCGCAGAACCGGCTTCAACACCGGCAACCTCTGCCTTGTACATGTAGTAATCAGCAGGGAAATTATCGGCAAAGCTATCCAGCGATTCCAGAGAGCCCATATTCTCAATGCGGATGGTATAGAAAGGAGCAAAAGAAGGATCGTCGTTCTTGATGATCTGTGCATAGATCTCTTTGGGTTCGTAGGGATCCTCACCCATCAGCGCAGAAGTCAGCTTATTGTTGGGGATCTTTTCCATATCGTGCGCACCGGTAACAACGCCGTCGCTGGAAACGTACGCCTGTCTGTACAACTGAACGCTGAAGCCCTCGGGCACTTCAAAGGTGAAGGGCTGATCATCCAGATCGGACTCTTCATAGATCAGCAGATCCACATTGTATTCAAAATCATCTACCCAGGCCAACATCCAATTGCCGATGGAAAGCTTCCAATCCTCACCGGTCTTGGTCATGGCCTCGTCGATCCAGAAGCTGTCACGTACCAGGCGCTGGTCCTCTTCGGTGGAGAACACAGGGCGGGAAACGACCAGACCGGAGGTGGTTGCAAAATAGTTATCGGACATATCGAGATAGGTCGCGTCGCTGGAATCCTGCAGAGAGGGGATCTTATATGCGCCGATCAGGCAGTTGTTCTTGATCACCATACAGCCGGTCTGATCAACGCCGGAGGAATTGTAAAGGAACTCCGAATCCACAATGGTCTTACCGTTGTTGGCGTTCTCGTCGTCGGCATAAACATAGTTGTTCTGAATGTCGATAACAGAGGAAGCGTTCACGAACTCATAGTGGATCACGCCGGTCTTACCGGAAGCATGGTAGAAGATATTGTCGTGTACCTTCAGAGATGCTGCCGGACGGTCGGTAGCCGCGGTGATATTCAGATCCTTGGTGTAGGGGTTAGAATCAGTACCCAGCAGAGGCGCATTGGCCGAAGTGGTGCTGGGAGCATAGGTAAAGTCATAGTCATAGGAATAGTTATCCATCGAAATGGCATAACTGGCCGCAGTATTGCTCTCGCTATTGAAGAAGCAGGAATTGGTCACTTCTACGACCGGAGACACACCCTTGGCGAACCAGGAGTGGGTCAGCAGACCGTTGCGGTTGTTGATATATGCAATGTTATTAACATACAGCTTGGTGAAGAAAGGCGCAATGAAGGAAAGATCAGGCGAGTTTTCGCTCAGATCGTAGGTGGTACCCTTCGCGGGCTTGCGCTTATTCATGTTAGTGATATAGAGATTCTCCAGATTAACGGTTCTCGTATGACCGGAGGAGCGCAGGAACAGCGCGTAACGGTTGGAAAGACCCTCGTTACCAGCGTTATCGAAAACGCTGTTCTTCACAGTCAGCGTGGAAGCGCCGCTGCTCCGCTGGGTATCAACGAACGCACCGCCGTCTTCAAAGCGCAGACCGTCAATGGTGATATCCGCGCTGGCGGCAGAAACCCGAACGACGATGTTGGTCTTGATGATGGCTTCGGCACTACGCTTAGCACTCAGAGTCCAGGCGGTACGAGGATCCTCGGTCTTCACGTTGGGATCCATACCGGCGTTGGGGCCCAGCAAGGTAGCCTTACCGGTGATCTCCATCTTCTCGGTATACTCGCCGTCGCACAGCAAAAAGACCGGATTGGTCCGGTTGCTTGCAGTCGCATAGGCCATTGCATCGTTAAAGGATGCAAAGTGGACGTTACTCTTAAAGGTCTCACTATAAGACTTACCGCGATAAGTATAAGAGATATACTCACCCTCGCTTACATCGTCCCAATCCGGATCGATCACCAGAGCCTGACGCAGCAGAGAAGAATAGTCTTCCGTTGCAGCAACCGTGGGGATCACCCAGACAGAGAACATCGATACCATCATTACAAGTAATGCAATAAATGATACCAGGTGCTTCATGTTTTGTTTCATAACAAACTTTCACTCCTTACATGAAATACTACCGCTTTATATTCAAATAATATACAAGCAGCCTAATTATATCAAAAAAACGTCCCAAAGGGCATAACCTAATGTTGTTAAAATACAACACTTTGTGGATTTTTGCGAATTTGTTTGCAAAACTTCGGGGTATTTGAGTGATTTTCGCCCTCTTTTCTTCTTTCCGTTTTACCCCTTGCATATATTTACAAGGAAAAGGAGGCACTCGAATGAAAAGGATTTCTACATTTATTATTATATTAGTGTTACTCACCACAACATGTTGTTTTTCTGCCGCCGCAGAAGGTGGCCCGGAGGTTTCAGTCCCCTCTGCCCTGCTGATGGATCAGGACACCGGGACGGTGCTGTTTGAAAAGAACGCCGATGAAAAGCGTCCACCCGCCTCGGTCACCAAGATCATGACACTTCTCTTGATCGTGGAAGCGTTAGAAAGCGGCAAATTGGCCTGGGACACCCCCATTACCGTTTCAGCGGAGGCCGCCGGCATGGGCGGCAGTCAGGTGTATCTGAAAGAGGGTGAGACCATGACGGTAGATGAAATGGTCAAATGCATCGCCGTGGTATCGGCCAACGATTGCTGCGTGGCCATGGCCGAAGCCATCGAAGGAAGTAATACTGCCTTTATCGAACGGATGAACCAACGGGCGGCAGAGCTTAAAATGACCGGCACCCACTTCAACAGCTGTACCGGTCTGGATACCGAGGATCACTACACCACCGCCAGGGATATCGCCGTCATGAGCCGGGAGCTGATGACGCACAGCGAGATCCAAAAATATACCACCATCTGGATGGATTCGGTGCGGGACGGCGCCTTCACCCTTTCCAATACCAATAAGCTGGTCCGCTATTACGAGGGCGCCACCGGCCTGAAGACCGGCTTCACCTCCACCGCCGGCTATTGCCTTTCGGCCACCGCCACCCGCGAGGGTCTTTCACTGATCGCCGTGGTGCTGGGCGGCGAAACCTCCGATAACCGCTTTGAGGATGCCAAAGCGCTCCTCAACTACGGCTTCAGCCAATACGACCTTTATAAGGAGGCTCCATCCTCCCCTGCACCGGTCAAGGTTCTCAAGGGCATGGAGGATACCGTACAACCGGTACCGGCCGAGTCTCCGGCTTTCCTGGTACCAAAAGGAGAAGAAAAGAACGTCACCTACACCGTCACCCTCCCCGAATCGGTTGCGGCGCCGGTAGAACCGGGGCAAAAATTGGGAACGGTCAACTACACATTGAACGGTGAACCCATCGGCTCCATCAACCTGCTGGCCGAAAAAGAGATCCCGCGGGTCACCTTCGGGCACTTGTTTTTTCATTTAATTCAATATTTTTTCGTAGTTTAGTCTTGAATAACCGGGCAAATTATGGTATCATAATCCTACAGAACCATAACTGTATATCAATATAGGAGAAATTTGAAGTCATGTCTGTCAAAATCAACAGAAAGTATTTAAGCAAATTCATCGGCGAGCATGAACCCGAGTATCTGCGTCCTTATGTGGAAGTTGCACACAATATGCTCCACAATAAGAAGGGCGCCGGTAACGACTTCGTAGGTTGGGTGGACCTTCCTCTGAACTACGATAAAGAAGAATACGCCCGCATCAAAGAAGCGGCCGCCAAGATCCAGAAGAACTCCGAGGTCCTGCTGGTCATCGGTCTCACTGTCAATTGGTTGGGGGTGGGG
>CAYLIT010000072.1:0-8200 GCA_964383835.1 uncultured Eubacteriales bacterium | reverse complement strand
TTATTTGCAAAAAGTACAAATTGCACAAACCGGCACCAGCCAAATTACCTGGAATGCCAAAATTTGTAGGGCAGTATTGGCAGAATAACCAGCCAAAGCAATAAAAAAGATCAATGCAAGCGCCAAAATGGGATACAGCACACGAATGATCCCATTGATCTTCAACGCCGTCAACAGCTTGCTGGAACCATAAAGGCAAGCCAACAAACCGCGCGGCCCGGTTATGGAACCAATAAGATCCGGGGACTTAGACACCCGCCGTAAAAACGGGCGACAGGCCTCACCGGTATCCGATTTAATAAAGTGAAACAATTCGGTTTGTGCCGCAGGATACAACCGTTTTAAAAGTGCACGATCAAACAGAAAATCATTGGATACGATTCCAACGCTCACCTGCTCTTCCTCAACCAGGCGAACCGCCGCCTCGGTATGCTTATTGCGCTCAAAGCTTGCAATAAAGATGCCGGCAGGTAATTTATGATACGCAACATAAACAGGAAACCGACAGTCCTTCAACTTCATCTCAGATATAGCTTTTGAAAATTCAACATTGAACTGTTCCATCAGCTGCCGATTTCCCACCAAAAACATTTTACTGTGGATCAAGCAGGAATATCCCAATCCATCATGATAGTACACATCGTCCACGCGGGGTATCGATACGCTGTTGTGGTCGATCATTTTCAAAAACAAGGGCTTCAGTGGGGTACCCACCTCGTTAAACAAAGCCGCAATATTAGTGATCAGATCGTCGATCTGGATATCCCCCATCGCCTTAACGCCCTGCAAAAGCACAGCATCACTTCCCAGGAAATCCTCCTCAGAGATCACCATCAAATCAGAATCCTCCAACTCCTTTGCGGACTGCGCAGAAGTTAAGATGCCTCCGTTTTTACGCACCTTTTTTCCAATTTTAGCAATCGATGCAGCATAAAAATGGCGAGAGAAGAACGGAACTGAAATTGCCAAAGACGCGGCCGGAAACAACAGTGCCTCTCCCCAACCGGCCAATTGAGATACCGCGATCGTCCCGGCAACGATTGCAACAAGAATGGCGAAGAAAAGGTGCTGAAATTTATTATCCCAATTGTAATCACTATAGCTGTGTTCAATAAACTTAGAAACCAAACCGGTAGAGTGCGCATACATGACCTCGCCCCCTTCCCCTGTTTCAAGGATCAAAGCGTTATTTGTTTCACAGGAAGGCGGAACCGTAACGGTAAGCTTATCGCCGGAGGATGAAATAAACTTAAAATTCTTTTTAATATTGGATGCGATCTTCTTTTTTGCAACCACATTAAATAGCAATCCCAATGTCAACATCGGTTCAAAATTCAACGCATAGGGCAAAAAATCCGGATTGATCAGTTCGGCCACACGTACCACGACCAACGAAACGGAAAGCAATGCAAGTAAAGTGTCGGTGTCCGCACGAAGCTTCAGTAAATGACTAATCCCTTGCACAAAGATGCCAAAAGAAGCGCCGATGCAGAGCAGATCAACCGCCAAAAAAGCAATGTTATACCAAACGGTATCCACATCACCGCCGAACAAAATCGGTTTGAATCCAGCCAAAAACAGATAAAGTGAAATGACCGTCAAGCAGAAAATAAAAATCATCTTAACCGCCATCTTTCCAACCGTGTTCTTCAAATCACGGTAGATCTCATCCCGATCTCCTTCTGTTTCAAAGTCTTCGATATCCTCGGGCGCATCATCATAAATGGCCGAACGAATCGGAGGCTCATCCTGCTCGTCGTTTTCGTCCTCATCACCATCAAGCAATCTGCGGATCACAGATTTCTCTTTTTCTTCAGCCACAATTTTTTGATCCTTGATTTGATCAAAAAGCGCTCTATCGATCACAAACGAACCGTCGTTTTCATCTGTTTTATCATGCTCATCGATCAAACGGCGTGAATGCTCTTCCGCTTGCGCCTCCATTTGAATTTCATTGATCTTTTGCATGATCTCATCCAAAGCGGCTTGTTGATCTTTGGGTTCAAAACTCATAAAGCTTGCTCCTTGAAGTGTTTTTAACGATGCTTTGCAATCTCTTGCATGATAACCGACGCTGCCACAGAAGCATTCAGACACGAGATCTTCCCTTTCATCGGAATGCGGACGAAGAAATCACATTGCTCGCGTAGCAATCTGGAGATCCCGGCCTCCTCGCTTCCAACGATCAAAGCAACACCGCCGGAATAATCCTGCTCATAATACCCATTTTCGCCGGCCATATCGCAGCCGTATACCCAAATGTTTTTTTCCTTTAATTCTTCAACAGTCTGTACCAGGTTTGCAACGCGCGCCACGGGAATATAATGAATCGCACCACCGCTGGCCTTTGCCACAGAAGGAGTAAGACCTACCGCGCGACGCTTGGAAATAATAACGCCATGTGCTCCAAACGCATCGGCCGAACGCAAGATGGCGCCCAAATTATGAGGATCAACGATCTCATCGGCGATAATAATAAAGGGTGCTTCACCGCGTTGCTCTGCAATCTTTAAAATATCCTCAACACACGCATATTCTTTTTCGGCACAGTAAGCGATCACACCTTGGTGATTGACCTTCGGTGCCTTACGGTTGATCGCATTGGTATCCGTATGAACAACGGGAACACCTTTGGTCTTACAGATGGCAATGATCTTCTTGAAATTATTGCTTTTGGGGTCCCCCGCCAAGTAGACCCGTTCAACCGCGGCGTCAGACAGCAATAATTCCGTTACATTATTTTTACCGAATACCATTTCAGATTGCTTTTTTTCTTCGAATTCCATTTAAAATCTCCTTGATCAATAAAATAGATCCAACACAAACGCCGCTAAAGGCGGGAAAAATGCTAATAACAGCGCGGGCAACCAATAACTCTCAATCAAAACGACCGGTATAACGACCAAAAGCAAGGAAATGATAAGATAGATCACATCCTGTTTTCTAATGGGTCTGTACTTGGCCCCGGAAAGCATAAAATAAGCCGATAACAACACCGTTGATAATGCCAATGCAAAAATGGCGGAATCGCACCCGATCAATGCGGTAACCAGTCCTGCGGATCCACAGAACAGACCTAAGATCAAGCTGCGGCGATACTGATTACAGTTTCTTACCGATTCGATCAAATAGTAGCACGGGCAGATCAATACCGGTTTCAACAGCAGTACCGAAAACACCAGTTTTTCAACCGCCACATCCATCAAAAAGAGTGTTAAAACCGTAAAAATCATCAACGCGCCGGTAATTGCCAGGAAGTTTAAGCAACGTCTGATCCCACAAAACATACACTTTACTCTGTAGATCAATTCTTGAGGCGCCGCATCATCTTTCAGAACAACCATCGCCTGCTCTCGTTCTATAGGAGAAGACAAACTCTCATACACAACCGAACTGCTACCACCCGAACAAGGAAGCGAATAGCATTGTTTCTCCGGCGCTTCCGATATAACCTCATCCATATCATAGGAATCAGCCAGAGCCTTACCAAATTCATCAGAATAATCACTGATCAGGTATGCTTTCATAGAAGCATGGCGCAGTTGACCTATCATCGAAAGAAGCTTTTTATTGACCGGCACATCAAATATCACCAGTGCAGAAAGCTCCATCCGAGCCTCAAAATAAGAAAGCTCCAGTTTGTTTGGAATAAAGTTCATGGAATCGCTGGCCATGATATAAACCATCTTTCCGTGAATTTCAAATTCCTTGATCTGCTCCTCCAAACTCTCATCCATCGTTTGGATCAACGGTAGCATTTTTTCCCAATATCCTGCGGCCACAACCACGGAGTTCCCGTTATTGGAAAACAAGCTGAATACATTTCCTTTTTCATCGATCTCACGACGGAACACCGGAAAACTACGATCCAACTGCTCATAGGTCAACCCATGAGTATCCAAGGCCTTTTTCAACTCATCCGTAAAATACCCCGAGCCCATACATAAAGAAAAATAGGAAAGCGTACTTTTTTCAGAGCCATGAAGATCGACCGTATGAGAATAGCGCAACTGATCTTTAATCAGATTATTCGCCTCAAAATATAATTCTTTTTCTTTATTCAGCCCATCAAAAGCCTCAATATTCCTGATTAAGATACCTTGACGGTAGAATTTCGCTGCGGTGCGGTAATAGGTCCACTCCATCAAGCAGGTCACGGGGTTCAATAAGATCAAAGAGGATGCAACGCCCATCACCAAAAACGCCTCAACGTAGCGATTTGTGAATAAAATGGCCGCTAACAGCGATATGGCGCTCAAGATCGCAAAAACATAAGAAGCAATACGACCGATGTTGTTTTGCTTATTATAAAAGAAGGAGCGTTGTTTGCGTTGTTTACGCCCCCCCGTCTTCTCAATGTAACAGTCATTCTCCACTGCTGTCACAATTGCACGACCAGAGCCTGCAGTAATATAACCGCCCTTCCAAACCATGTTTTTTTGATTTTCTGGGGTCAGATTTTTATCTTGGAGCGTAGCCGGGGTCTTTGCCGCCGGAATCGTCGATCCGAATACAGTCTTTTCATCGGCAAACAAACCTTCGCATTCAACGATTCTGGCATCGCAATAAAGAACAGCACCCATCTCAAGGACGATCAGATCTCCCACAACCAATTCGTCAGGATCCAATTCCATCTGTTTGCCTGCACGAATTGCATGTACCGTTTGACGGGAACGCACACTGCGTTCATAATATTTTCTTTTATAATAACACAGCCAGCTGCCCTCGCACAAATATAACAATACGGTAAGCACAAACGATGCAATTGTAAAACCAAGAACGTTCCAGGAATGGTTCAGCCAAGAAAAGATCAGTGCAATCGTATAGCACAGCACAACAAGAATATTGACGTAGTTAAACTTGGCACGAAGCACTTCAAACAAGCTTCGCAAAAAGGCAATCACCGAACCAGACGTCCGATTTTCCATCTTGCGGGGAACATTTTCTTTGCCACTCTCAAGATCACACCCAAGACGAGCAGCAACCTCTTCTCTTTCCATTTGATAAATCCGCATACTCTATCCCCATAAATTCAAAATTTAAAAATCGATATATCGACAATTTCACACAATAATTATACTATATTGCGTGTAAAAAGTAAATATAAAACACCATATTTGGTATACTAATATTACTAAAAAGAAAGGGATGAGAGAATGAAACAAACCAAGACCATGATGTTTTCCATGATCGCAGGAGCTGCTTTGGGCGCTACAGCCAGTATGCTCGCGCTTAAAACGAAGCCTAAAAAGAGCATGACTAAAACAGCCGGAAATGCCATTAAAGCAGTTGGTAATTTTGTGGAACACATGAATTTCTAAAAAAAATATAAATATCCCCTATGGCTTTTACCATAGGGGATATTTTTAAGTAAACAGTGTAACTCGCTTAACCAACGATACCGCTGCGGGCAATGGATTCTGTAAACTTCTTCTGCAGAACAATAAAGGTAATCAGCAACGGAGTAATATACAGAATAATGCCGGCGCGAAGGATCGGATAAAGGGAGATCGCGTCATCGCCGCTGTAAGCGCCACCGTAACCAGTCATGTTGCTATACATGTTACCCAACGCATCGGGCAGAGTCAACATGTTAGGCACAAACATGGGAACGGTGTAATAATCGTTCCAGTACCATACGATACAGAACAGGAATACGGTTACGAATGCAGGAGCCGCATTGGGAACCAGGATCCGCAAGAAGGTCTTCATAGCGCCACAACCATCGATGTAAGCCGCTTCTTCCAACTCCTTGGGGAAGCCGCTGAAGAACTGACGGTAAACGAAAACAAACAGGCCGCTCTTCAAACCGGCAGCAAAGAGAGCCGGCAGCAAGAAACACCACAGAGAGTCCGTCAACTCCAGATAAGGCTCGCTGATCCACCCCAAGGCGTTCATTGCAGTTGCAATGTACAGGGGGTCGAACATACGGAAGTTGGTGTACAGAGGAACCATGATGGTGGAAGGCGGTACGATGATCGTCAGCAATACCAGGAAGAACAAGATGTTCTTACCGCGGAACTTAAACCGTGCAAAACCATATCCGGCCAAAGCGCAGGAGCAAACCTGCAAAAGGGTCGGCCACAAGGAGATATGGAAGGTATTGGACAATGCAACCGGGAATTCCAAAACACTCCAAGCGTTCTTGAAGTTTTCAAGAGTAAAATGCTTCGGAATATAAATGATCGTCGTATCATACATATCCAGCTGTGAACGAACAGCCTGAGAGAGACTATAGATCAAGGGGTATAAAATGATATAAGAAAGACCGATCAAAATCAATGCAATCGCAAGATTTCCAATGAATTTAGTAGCAAGAAAGCCCCACATTCTTTTATCGGCGTTCTTACTGTTTTTACCAAACTGGTGTTTGAATGCTTTAATAATTCTCATTATCGTTACCCCCTTTCTTAATCATTTGCTTTTCCGAGCAACCGGAATACTCCGAAGATGATACCGATAATAACCAATATCACAACAAAGAATGTCCAGGATGCAGCTGCGGCAGCACCAAAGTTAAAGGTACTGTTGATGTACTTATCGATCTCGATCAGTACAGCGTTATCAGTATCGCCAAAGGTATCCACGATGGTATAAACAATGTTAACCAGAATGATGGGAGCAACATTGGGGAATGTGATCAACCAAAAGGTCTCCCAAGCGGTAGCACCCTCTACGTTACTTGCTTCATAAAGCGAGGGAGAAATACCCTGCAAAGCGGCAAGGAACAGAAGGATCTGGATACCAGAATCCCAAACAACGTTAAAGATTCGGTCAGCAACCATCGACATATACTCCGTAAGAGTTTCGTTCAAGCCAAGTTCACCGAGGAAGTCAGCCGCATTGGCAACTTCAAACAGAACGCCGTTACCAACATCACCCTCCATAACGGCGCTGGCGTCGCTGGTGGAGTTGAAGGTGGTCATAACAACACCGGTGGTAACGATAACCGGCAGGAAAAAGATCCCGCGGACCAGGCCACGACCAACAAACTTACGGTTCAACAATACTGCTACAAACAAGCTGAAGATCAAGATAACAGGTACGTTAACAGCCAGATCAGTCAGCGTATCCAGCAGAGCCTGCAGATAAGTAGCACCGCTGGTCAAAATGTCCTTGAAATTTCCAAGTCCATACCAAGTACATTTGTATCCTTCGAAGACAGAAACCTTCGAGAAAGCAAACTGCAAAGATTGGAAACAAGGGTATGCGAAGAACAGCAAGAAACCAATAAACCAAGGTAACACGAACATAAAGCCGGTGAACGCCTGCTTAGATTCGTAAGAAATACCGCGTCTATTCTTCTGGTTCTTCTTTTCTTTCTTCTGCTTTTTAGGTGTCGCTTCTGCCTTTACAACAGGCTTAGCGGCAACAGAAGCAGCCTCCACAGGTGCCGCAAGTTCAGCTTCGGCAGCCATTCTTTCAGCTTCAGCAGCCATCTTTTCTGCCTTAGCGGCACGCAAAGCAGCGATCTGCTCAGGAGTCATCTGAGCAAGACGAGCCTTAGCAATCTCGCGGGCGCGCGCAGGATCGCGCTGCATGATTGCAGCAGCGATCTCACGATTGTTGCGTTCGACCTTAGGTTCGTTTTCTTCCACAGCTTCGACTGTTTCAACCGCATCCACTGCTTCATCGGTAGTTTCAGTTGCTTCAGCCTGAGCTTCCAATGCTTCCATCTTCAATTCTTCATTTTGATTGCTCATGCGTTTGCACCCCCTACCACTGTAAAGTCTTTTGCGGCGATCTTAACGCCATTTACGGTCACTTCTTCACTACCGTAGTTGACATAGACCTTTGCACCGTTTTCAAAAGTAGTGATCTTCACATCTTCAGAAACGATCTGATAATCAGCAATCGCGCTACTGCCGACTGCGTTGTAGAGCGGCTTCATGCGATTATAATTAGCAAGCATATCATCATAGTGATCATCCAGTTCACAGGCATAAGAAGCAGTAAACTTTGTATCCTGGAAAGAAGTAGATTCCGCATCCATCAGAACATAATACATGCTCATACCGGTTTCAGCCAGCTTCAGGATCATGTCGTCCTGCTCAGAATCCAAGTTTACTGCAGAACTGGAAAGGTTGACATATCCGCGGAAAACGATCTGATAGAACGGTACTTCCTGAAGAGAAATGTTATTGTGGCTACCATAAAGCGGAGCCTCAATAATGTTATCAACATAGGCAGCTGCATAACC
>CAYLIT010000071.1:0-8294 GCA_964383835.1 uncultured Eubacteriales bacterium | reverse complement strand
AAAGTTAAGCCAAATGGAACATAATGTATGTAGACTTACGGAGATTTATATTTTTCAAAAAGTTTGGAAAGTGGCTTATTTACTGGGGTTTTGAAGACTTTTGTAGGGTTACGTGAGTTTTAAAAATGAAATCCCCACAATGAAGCCGTTGGACTAATGAAATGAAAACACCCTATGACTGTGTGGTCATAGGGTGTTTTTGGATTATAGTTCTTTTTCAAAAACCAATTCCAGTTCTTGAATATGGCCGGTGCCTCGCTGTTGGGTGGGAATATAGCAGACAAACCGCCAGCCGTCTTTTGCCCGTTGATCGATGATACTTTTGAAATCGTCAATGCTGTAAACGTTGCCGGACAAGACGCCCCAACCGCCTAATTCACAACAGACTTTTTCATATTCGTATTGATACATGAGTATACCTCCGGTTGTTAGTATAATTAAAGTATATCATAGGCCGGTGGACGGTGCAACCAATATTATGAATTTGTGAATTTTGCAGGGGAGGGGTTGATAATAAAACTGCGGCGTGGTAAAATAATGGCAATATATTGAAGGTACGGTGAGTGCGTTGGATAAAGATCAACTTCGTTTGAAATTGGAAAATTTTTGGTATTATTATAAATGGTACGTGGTGGGCGGAGTCGTTTTGGTGCTGAGTCTGCTGGTGGGCATCCGAAGCTGTAACCGCAGGATCGATGCGGATCTGCAGGTGCTGTTTGCGGCGGATAAATCTCCCAATTCCTTACTGGTGGCGGAGATGGAGACCTGGCTGGCAGAGATGACCCCCGACGTTAACGAAGACGGCGAGGCGGTCGCACGGGTGATGACCACTTCTACCATCGATCAATGGAGCGGCAACAATACCGCAGCTATGGTGGTGCAGGCGACTACGGGCGAGGCGGTGCTTTATTTTCTGACGGACGAGACCTATAAGATCCTCCACGATAACGGGATGCTCCAAACGCTCAACGGGGAGAGCCCGTATATTGAAGGGGATCGCTATCTTTTGAAGAAGTCCGGCGCACTGGATGCGGTTCCTGTCTATGCAGAGGAGGAAGACGAGATCTATCTTTGCATCCGCAAGGTGGCGGGTACCAATCTTGATGGAAGTGAGCGGCATATGAAGCAGGAAGAGCTTGCCAAATCGGTTTTGAAACAACTGATCGAAAATGAAAAATAATAAAAAGGGTTATCTGCAGCAATTTTACTTGCTGCAGATATTTTTATATTCTCGGGGGGAAAGGCTACAGAAGGTGCGAAAAATACGATTAAAGCTGCTTTGGTTATTGAAGCCGCATTCATACATAACGTCGGATATCTTCAGATCGGTCTGCTCTAAAAGCCCCTTTGCTTTATCGATGCGTAACGCATTGATGTAATCCCGAAAATTATATTTTAATTTATTGGCAAAGATTTTGGATACGTAGCTTGTACTGACGTAGAGGTCTTCTGCAATTCGGTTTAAGGTGACGTCCTCCGTGAAGTGCTCGGAGCAATACTCCAATATGCGGACAGTGATGTCATCGGCTTGCTGATCGGAGTCTGTAAGCGGGAGCAGATCGGTGATCTCTCCGATCAGTGCATTCAGATAGCTGATAGCGGTTTTGTCCTTTCCTTGTTCGGTAAGGCTTAGAATACGTTGCAAAATAGGGAGGAAGGGACGTCCGTCTGTGTGATAGCTCTGCGGCTTTTTGGTCAGGAGTAGGCGGCTGAATATCGTTGCGGTCGGGTTGAACAGAAGTACAATGGCCTCGGCATCCTCCGAGGCGGCGTAAGAGTGGGTGAGATAAGGGAAGAGAATGGAAATTTCTCCCGCCTGAAGCAGATGCTCCGTACCGTCGATCACCGTCGGAATCCTCCCTTTGACAACGTAGATCAATTCACAGTGGGGGTGGAACATCGGCGGAAATCCGTTGAAACGTTGGATCTTTAATGCTTTTAAATCAAACAGATCTTTTTTTTCGAAGATGGGCTTCATGGTAAATTCCTCTATTGTGCTAAAAATCATTGGTTTTTAACGGTTTTCAATATAGATTATAACTTATTTTTTGCTATAATACAAGTATAAGATCAAATTTTGGAGGGATCAATATGTCTAAATTTATTCCGTATCCGATGTTTCACGATGATATGCCGGTGGATATTTCCTTTGTTTTTGAAAAGGAAAGACCTGCAGGTAAACACGGATTCTTAAAGGTGGAGGGGCGTGATTTCGTCTTTGAAGATGGAACAAAGGTGAAGTTTTGGGGCACCAACTTCAACGGCGCGGCTTGCTTCCCTGAGCATGATTATGCCAAGAGGGTGGCACGCAGATTGGCAAAGACCGGCATCAACCTGGTGCGCCTGCATCAGCTGGATGCCGAGTGGCATACTCCCAATATATTTGCTTTTACAAAAGGCAAACGGATGACCGATGCGCATCTTGATCCCGAAAGCATGGATCGGTTGGACTATCTTATGAAATGCCTGAAGGATGAGGGGGTCTATATTTATCTGGATCTCCTTACTTATCGTAAATTCCGTTCCGATGAAGGGGTGGAAAAGGCGCATCTTCTTTATGATGGCGGAAAGCCCTACGCCATCTTTAGTCGTAGTTTGATCGAACTGCAAAAGGAGCTGGCGACCGAATTATGGACCCATGAAAACCCTTATACCGGATTGAAATACTGCGACGATCCTTCTATTGTATTGTCGGAAATCACCAATGAGAACGATCTGTATAAGTGGCAAAAGTTCAAGACCGATTATATGGAGCCTTACCGCACAGAGTTCGTTGAGTTACTTAACGCATGGATGCAGAAGAATGGGATCGAAAAGGATCTTACGGGGATGAATCTTCACCGTACCGGCGATCCCGATATTCTGGATTTTAAAATGCACCTGCAGGAGGAATACTACCGCGAGATGATGGAGCATCTGCGCAGTATCGGCGTGAAGATCCCCATTACCGGTACCAACTGGGTGTCGCACCCGAAAAACTTGAAGTCCCAATTGGTGACGGATTATCTGGATACACACGATTATTTTTATAAATTCGGCTGTTGGGGTGAGTTCGAAAAGAGCTGTATGAATAAGAGCATTACGCAGGAACGGCGTTTTTATGCCGATCGCGGGTGCTTGTACACCAACCGGAATAAGCCCACTTACATTTCCGAGTGGGATGCACCTTGGCCGAACGCCTACCGCGCCGATGCGGTTTTGTATACGGCGGCCTTCGGGATGTTCCAGGGCTGGTCTGGCCATGCCATCCATACCTATGCCTATTCCACCAAGCTGGAGCGGATGAATCGGCTGGGCAAGGAGATCTCGGCCGAGAAGATCGGTGACGTTCCTTATCGCCAGGGTATCTTCAGCACATGGAACGATCCTGCAAAGTACGGACTTTTTTACCATGCCGCGCTGATCACTCGCCGTGGGGACGTAAAGGCAGGGGAGGATCTTCGTGCGATCTACCCGGATATGAATGCAACCGACTTGAGGGGCACTCCCGATCTTCCGAAGGTGGAAGCGGTTTCGGAACGTCATGCAGTGGTCGTCTCCTTTGACGAGAAGGACGGCTTGAAACAGGCGACCTTTGACGATAATGGCGAATCCATCACCTCCGATACCGGCGAGCTGTACCGTAACTATAAGAAGAACTACGGTAAGATCGATACCGAGATGACCAAGTGTGCCTTCGGTTTCCTGAAAAAGAACGGCACGGTGGAGCTGAATGGTTTAAAGGTGAAGAGCAAGACGGATTTTGCCGTTATTGCCATGTCCTCTTTGACGGAGGATTCTATTAAGAATTCCAATAATATCCTGCTGACTACCGTGGGTCGCGCCAAAAATACCAACGCAAAATTCAAAAAGGAAAAGATGCTGGAGATCGGCGAGGCTCCCGTTTTGATTGAAAACATTGAAGCGGAGCTGGAGCTGGAAACGGTTCACGACGATCTGAAGGTCTGGGCGATCAGTGCCGAAGGATACTATATCGGAACGGTGCCTACCTCTTATGAAAACGGCGTTATGAAAATTCGCCTGGGCGAGGTTTCCCAATCTATGTATTATTTAATCGTTAAGTCTTAAGGAGATGAAATTATGTTGAAGATCGGTTGGGCGTCGAGAGACGTCAGTACAAATGCTCCCGTAGGGATCGTCGGGCAAAGATATGAGAGAATATCCACGGGTAGCCATGATCCTACCACCGTTACCGTACTGGCAATGGAGGATGGGAACGACGCGGTGTTCTTTGTGTCCGGGGATTTTACATCCTTTTCGGACGGCATTTTGAATGAGGTACGTGCGGCGGTAAAGGAAAAGGATCCCGCCATCGACGGAGAGAAGATCATCCTGAATGCCACCCATACCCATACGGCCCCGAGATATCACTATACCTCTTGGTATGATAAGGCTCCCAAGGATCGGGTGAACATCGAGGAGCCTCGGGTATATCGTGCTTTTTTGGTGGAGAATATGGCTGAGGCCATTGCAGAGGCTTATAAAAACCGCGAAGAGGGTTCTTTTTCCTACGGCTACTCCGAAACACCCATTGGTTTTCAGCGCAGAACGGTCTTCTTTCATGATAAAGGGGTGAACAATACTTCTGCCAATACCTTTGCAGTAAACGGGCATGGCGTGATGTACGGTAAAACCAATCAAGATGATTTCAGCGGTTATGAGGGATGCCTGGAGACCAACGTGAATCTGCTCTACACCTTTGATAAGGCGGGTGCGCTGACCGGCGCGGTCATCAACGTGTCCTGTCCTTCTCAATGTACCGAGCATGAAACCTTTACTTCGGCAGATTATTGGAATGAGACCCGCGCCATGATCCGTGAGAAGCATGGGAATATTTACATTTTGCCCCAATGCTCTGCAGCAGGGGATCTTTCTCCTCATCTTTTGCATGGAAAGGAGGCATTTCTGCGTAAGAGCCGTATGAAATACGGCGAGCCGGAGGAATTGAAAGCGTTTTCCCAATGGGAGAGATATTATATGCGTTTGGCGATTGCGGAAAAGCTTGCCTGCGCTTTTGATGAATGTCTGGAATGGTCCTCACAGGAAAAAATTGCCGAAGCTCCCATTGTTCACGTTGTGAAAAGGGTTCCGCTGGAAATCTGGAAGATCACAGAAGAGGAATATATTAAGGCAAAGAAAAACTATGAAGAGCTTTTAAAGCTTCCTTTCGCCCAAACCGACGATCCGATGGAGGATTTCAAAGAAAATACAAGCATTTCTTCAAATCTGAGTCGTTATGAAAATGTAATCTCTCGCTTTGAGCGGGGGATCGAGACGGATCGCGCAGAGGTTCACGTGCTGAAGATTGGTGAGGTTGCCTTTACGACCTGCCCCTTTGAGCTGTATCTGGATTACCAGCATCGCGTTCAGGCAAGGAGCCCCTTTGAACAGACCTTTATGGTGCAGTTGGCGGCCTCCGATAATGATGCGCACGGATATCTTGCCACCGAAAAGGGTGTAGCGAATAAGGGCTACAGTGCCATTGCTTATAGCTGTGACGTCTCTCCTGCAGGCGGTCAGACCCTTGTGGATGAAATGGTTGCGACCTTAAAAGAACTTAAATAGCAGAAGTCCCATGGATCATCCATGGGACTTTTTCATACGTTCATATTTTTTCTTAGTTGCGATGCCACCGCGGATATGCCGCTCCTTGAGGTTTTGATCCAACACTGCCTTCACTTTGTGATAGAGTCCTCGATCGATGTAGAATAAGCGCTGACTAACGTCCTTATGTACGGTGGATTTGGATATTTTAAATACGGCGGCTGCCTGCCGGACCGTGGCATTGTTTTGGATGATATATTGACCTAATTCCCGTGCTCTTTCGTCACATTCGTAAAACAAATCAAATCCCGCCCTTTCTTGTTAAAGTATATGAGAAAGAGCGGGTGATTATGATTATGCGTTATATTTTGCAAGAAATTCGGAAATGGCCTTTTCGATGGTGGGCTTATCCTGCAGATAGGAGGTGCCGTGACCGGCGCCTTCCACCAGTATCAGTTGCTTTTCGGCGGTGCAGGCTTCGTAATTCCTGAGAGTCATTTCGTGGGGGACGTAGTGGTCCTCTTTGCCGTGGATGAACAGGACGGGGAGCTTGTTTTCTTTCAACGCATCCAGGGTGGAATATTCGCCGTAGAAGTAGCCGGCAAAGATCTTGGTGAAGAGGGACATTCCCGGCATCAGAAGATCGGTGGAGAGGTGCAGTTTACGGCCCATCACGTGGCGGATGATCTCCTTGGGGGAGGTGAAGCCGCAATCGGCGATGACGCCCTTGACGTTGGAGGGAAGCTCAAGACCCAACGCCATCAGTACGGTGGTACAGCCCATGGAGATGCCGCTTAAAAAGGTGGGGACCGAGCCGTATTCGGCGTTCAAAAAGCGGATCCAGGAAAGGCAGTCGTACCGTTCCAACACGCCGAAGCCGATCCAGGTGCCGGAGCTTTTTCCGCTGGCGCGTTGATCCACCAGCACCAGCTCGTAGCCACAGCTATAATAGTAGACCATGGCGCAGGCGAAATCCGTTTCGGCGATGGAGCGGTAGCCGTGGAACATGATGACCCGGCCCTTGGGATCCTCTTGGGGGTAGCGGCGGGCGGCCAGCTCCACACCGTTGGCTTCGATCACCAAAAGCTCGCCGGGGTGGGTCTTGAAAAAATCCAGGCTTTCTACGACGGCCTTCTGCACCCGGGCCAGGGGATGATCATCCGGGAGCTTCAGGGTGCGCAGGTCGCGTGGGGAGCGGCGCAGAGAGACGATGCAGATCAGCACGATATTCAGAATGATGAAACAATCGATCACGCCCAGGGCGATCCATAAAAAAATCATCGTTTTTGCTCCTTATCTTAGAAGAAAGCCCTGTTCTTGTCGAACAGGGCTTTCTGTTACATCATGAACTTCTTTACGGACTCGGGCGCGGTCTCTGCATCGGCAGATACCAGGCAGACCAGAGTGGCGTTGTTGGCTTTGGTGAGCTTTTCCATGTTCTCCAGAGCCACACCCAGCTCATCAAGATCCTCGCCGACGATCTTCAGCAGGGAGTCTACATAAACGTTGGTGATATCGTAATTTCCGGCAAACAGACCACTGATGAAGCCCTCCAGGCCTTCGTTGGTGTTTACGGGATAGTTGGTAATGTCGATCAGACGTGCTTTGTGGGAGATATCCAGCTTCAGCTTGTCACCATACTCGATGCAGACGACGCTGCCGGTAGCCTCTGCGGCTGCCTTGTTGACCATCTCGATGAGAGCCTTGGTCTTGCCGGTACCCTTTTTGCCTAAAATAACCTTTACCATAACGGTCTCCTTTTCTCCGACATCTAAAATTTTTATCAGTCCTGAGTTAATGCCGGTTAACCCAGTCTGTTGATCTTCTTGTTGATTTCTTCGGTTTCCTGCTCGTAGCCGGGCTTTCCCAACAGAGCGAACATATTCTTCTTATAAGCTTCCACACCCGGCTGATTGAAGGGGTTCACACCCAAGAGGTAACCGGAAATGGCGCAGGCCTTTTCGAAGAAGTATACCAGATAACCAAAGTTATATGCATCGTAAGCATCGAATTCCAGGATGATGTTGGGGGTGCCGCCGTCGGTATGGGCCAGCACGGTGCCCAGGAACGCACAGTCGTTTACATACTGGACGGTCTTGCCGGCCAGGAAGTTCAGACCGTCGATATCGCCCTCTTCCTCTTCGATGGTGATCTTCTGCTTTACGTCCTTGCACTTTAAAACGGTTTCGAAAAGATTGCGGTTGCCGTCCTGAATGAACTGACCCAGAGAGTGCAGGTCGGTGGAGAAGGTGGCAGAGGCAGGGAACAGACCCTTCTGATCCTTTCCTTCGCTCTCACCGTAGAGCTGTTTCCACCACTCGGCGAAGTAAACGCCGGAGGGCTCGTAGGTGATGAGCATTTCGATGGACTTATTTTTGCGAAGCAGGATGGTGCGGTCGATGGCGTATGCGTAGCAATCGTTATCCACGACCAGAGTATCCATGCGGGCATCGGCGGCGCCCTTCATCAGGGCATCCAGATCGATTCCTGCAACGGCGATGGGGAGCAGACCTACTGCCGTCAGTACCGAGAAGCGACCGCCCACATCGTCGGGCACCACGAAGGTCTCGTAGCCTTTTTCGGTGGCCAGTGCCTTGAGGGTACCGCGGGATTTATCGGTGGTTACAAAGATGTGATTCTTTGCTTCCTCTTCGCCGTATTTTTCATTGATCAGTTTCTTGAAAATGCGGAAGGCGATGGCCGGCTCGGTGGTGGTGCCGGACTTGGAGATCACGTTGATCGAAAAATCA
>CAYLIT010000070.1:0-8376 GCA_964383835.1 uncultured Eubacteriales bacterium | reverse complement strand
AAAGAGCATTACCTCAGGATCCATGCAAAGGGCGCGGACAATGGCCACACGCTTCTTCTGACCGCCGGAAAGCTGGCTGGGATAAGCCCCTGCGCGATCGCCCAGGCCCACTCGCTGCAGCATTTCCTGCGCCTTGGCCTCGGCATCGGCCTTTGCCACCTTCTTCAGCTTCATGGGGGCGATGGTCATATTCTTCAAAATAGACATATGAGGGAACAGGTTAAAATGCTGGAACACCATTCCCATCTTCTGTCGATGAAGATTGATATTGACCTTCTTGCTGTTGATATCCACACCGTCCACGATGATCTCGCCCTCGGTGGGAGTCTCCAGCAGGTTGAGGCTACGCAACAGAGTGGATTTACCGCTGCCGGAGGGGCCGATCACCACTACTACCTCGCCGCGTTTGATATCGATATCCACGCCGTCCAGCGCCTTGATGGCACCGCCGTTATAGTGCTTTTTCAGAGCATGCACCTGAATAATATTATCGTTCACTCTTTTGTAGCCTCCTCTCCAGTTTTCTCACTAAAGCGGTTAGAATGACCACCATAACCAGATAGACCAGCGCCACGGCAATCAGCGGCATAAATGCCGAAAAGGTCCGACCGCGGATGATATCGCCCGCCTTGGTCAGATCCACCACGCCCACATAACCAGCGACGGAGGTCTCCTTCAACAAGACGATGAACTCATTACAAAGAGTAGGCAGAACATTCTTGAATGCCTGAGGAATGACCACATGAATCATCGTCTGCAGATAACTGAAACCTAAAGAGCGTCCCGCTTCAAACTGACCGTTGTCTACCGAAACGATACCGCTGCGGAAGATCTCGGCCACATAGGCACCGGAATTGACGCCAAAAGCAATGATCGCCACTAGGATTCCGTTACGGGAGCTGGCAAAAATGATGAAATAAAAGATCATCAACTGCACCACTACAGGAGTGCCGCGAACAACAGTAAGATATAGATTACAGATTCCGTTGACCAACCGCATCAAAGCCCAGCCGAAACCGCCCTTTTTTGCCATGGTCTCTTTATTCTTATCGTATGTAGAGCGGACAGCTGCTACGACAATACCGATCAAAAGCCCCATAAGCAACGCGAAAAAGGTGATCTGCAGAGTGGAGCCCAATCCCTTAAGCAAAGACTGCCAGCGATCGCTGGCAATAAAGTTCATATGGAAATCAGCAGAAAAATCCGCCCAAAATTCCTTGAACCATCCAATGATTTTATCCACGTTTATTATTCCTTCCTAATGCAGAAAAACAGGGGGAGCAAAGGGCTCCCCCCGTATCTTTAATTGATTTCTTATTCAGCAGGGATATACTTCCCGATGATGGAATCGATGGTACCGTCTGCCTTCAGCTCAGCCAAAGCAGTATTGATATCCTCCAGCAGTTGGGTATCTTCCTTATTGATTGCGATGGCATAATCCTCGACCAACCACTCGGTCTCCAGGATCTTCAGACCCTCGTTAGCAGCAACGAAGCTCTTAGCAGGCTCGTTATCGATGATAACGGCATCCACCTTATCGGTCGCCAAGGCGTTGACCGCATCGGCACCGTTCAGATAAGCGGTAACGTGTTCTTCGCCGTAGCCACCGTTCTCAACAGTATCGGAAGCGTAGATATGACCGGTGGTATCCTGCTGAACACCGATCATCACATCCTCGCCGCCCAGATCGTCCAAAGTCTTGATTGCAGAATCTTCCTTCACGATGACCACCTGCACACCGGTAGCATAGGATTCGGAGAAGTTTACACTCTCTTTACGCTCATCGGTCACGGTCATGCCGGCGATACCCACATCATACTTACCGGACTGTACACCGGTCACGATGGAGCCGAACTCAACGTTCTCGATGACCAGCTCTTTACCCAGCTTCTCGGCGAGCTTTTCAGCCATCTCGATATCGATACCCTTATACTCATCGCCTTCCATATACTCATAGGGAGGGAAGTTGGCGTTGGTCGCCATGATCAGCTTGGTGTCGTCCTTCTTTGCGCCGCAGCCTGCCAGGCAGGTAACGACCATCAGCATTGCCAGAACCAGGCAAAGGATCTTCTTCATTTTCATTGTAAATTCCTCTTTTCATAGAATTTTGTTTGGTATGCTTCTATTGTAATGCATAATATTCGTATTGTCAAGCATAAAATTCGAATATTCATCAAAAATGTTCCTAAAACCGCACTCTGTTTTCTATTTATAGTGCACAAAATTGAATATGCAACGCCTTTATGCATTCTTTTTGCGTTGAATATTATTCGTTGTTTTTGCATATTATTCAAAGATACACCGAATTATACTCTCCCCGCAGACGTTCCTGCTCTTCGGAGGTGTCGGGGGTAAAGGGCAGGCCGAAATAATCGAGGATCCCCCGGGCAATGGCCACGCCGATCTCGTAAACGTTGCGGATGATAAAATCCGCCTCCTGCGGATCCCCGTGGCACCCCACCTCCACGATGACCGCCGGCATCCGGGTACGGCGCAGCTCATAAAAACCAAGACCGCCGTAAACATTCTGCCCCGTTTCCACCCCACGGTCCTCAGTGGGGGTCACCGCCAAAAGTTGGCTATAGATCTCCTCCGCCAGCCGCTGGCTGTTGGTGCCGGGTCGGTAATAAAACACCCTGACGCCCCGTTCCCCCGCATCGCAGTAGACCGAGCGGATGGCCACGTAAACGTCGGAATTCTGCGCGTTGGCATCGGAGACCACTGTCTGCAGATCGTAGGCCGGGTTGTTGCGGGCGGTGGTCAGCCCGTTCCGTATCAGCTCCAGCTCCACCACGTCGGCGATGAGATTCATCCGTTCCTCTTCGGTGCCGTATGTGCCATACCCCCGATTGAAATGACGGGGCGACGGCGATAAATAAACTTCGGGCATTGGTAATTCCTCCTTTTTATCAATATATGAGAAAAAGAAGCAAAAATCCCATCATGCATAGCATGATGGGATTTTAAATTAAAACTCTGTATTTTGCAGACGCTCGATCTCTGCGACCTTGGATTTGGCCGCCTCCACCCGATCCTCGAAATAAATCTTGACGGTATTGCCGATCAGCTCGTTATGAGCCTCGCAGGAGAAGCTGTTCTTCAGCCGTGCCTGCTGGGGCGGCTCGGACTCCAGACCGAAGCTTAAGTAGCCCGCATACTTCAAGCCCATGATCATGCACCAGCTATCAAAGTATTCACGTAGTTTCATGGGATCGCCGATAGGGGCGTTCAGCTCTTCGATATAAGCCATGAACTTTTCCTTTTGTGCGGCATCCATGGGGGTATGATGATCAAAATGGAAGGTATAGGGGATCAGCTCCAGCTTGGTGCCCTCGGCAGTCAGCGTGAGCTCGGTCATATAGCCCACCTTCCAGGATGCTCTTTCTCCTCTTTCACCGGGGAAGAAAAAGTTTCCCATGCTGTAGACGATGGGGCAGCCCTCGTAGAACTCGTAGCCCTGGGGGCAATGGGTGTGCATGGCGATGACCGCACGGGCGCCCAGATCGATAAAGTGACGATACAAGCCCACCTTACCCGGCGAGGGGAAGGGGTTATACTCGTTGCCGCCGTGGAAATAGATAATGGGCAAAGCGCCCTGCTCCTTTGCGGCAAAGATGGCGCGGGTCACACGGGTCAGGTCGTAGCCTGCGGTACCCGCCTGATCCACGTCGGCGATACCGAACTCATTTTCGTTGACGGCGATGATGGCCACCTTCAAGCCGTCCTTTTCCAGGATGGCAGGCGCATACGCTTCTTCAATATTCTTACCGGCACCAATGACCTTGTAGCCCTTGTTCTGCATAAATTCCTTGGTATAGAGCAAGGCACTGTCGCCGAAATCCCGACTGTGGTTATTGGCCAGACCCACCACGGTGGGGTTCAAGGTGTCGATAAAGGCCGCAAACCGCTCGTCGGAGATGAGGTTGGGACCAGCCTTGACGATGGGGGTATGATCCTCCGCCTTACCGAAGATATTTTCCAGGTTCAGCATACTGAAATCCGCCGCCTTAAAATAAGTGGCCGTCTGCGCCATGATCGCTGCAGCCTCCGCCTCGGAGGGCAGGGTCTTAAAATAGTTGAACGACATATCTGCCGCAAATAAAATCTTCATTTTTGTTATTCCTCCCATTTATCTGCCAATTGGTTGACCTGATCGGCAAACTTTGCTAAATCCTTATTACTGCGCCCTCGGGCACGCTCGATGACCGCCATCAGCCGCTTACCGGCGCCCAACAGGCGGTCGAATACGCTGTCGTTACGGATCTTTTTGGCAGAGCGCTTCTCCAGCCGAATGCGGTTGCCCTCTTCCAGCAAAATGCCGGTCCGCACGTCGTAGACGGCGCCGTTATAGGGGGCGGTAGCCTCAAAGCCCAGCCGCTCACGGATCACTGTGGCAAATTCATCACAAACGGTATCATTACCGTGGTTAACGAACACCCGGGGCTGATTCTGCAGGGCACCCAGCCAATCCAGCATGATCTTCTGATCGGCGTGACCGCTGATACCGTCCATGGTGGCGATGGTCGCCTTGACCTGCAACGTTTCGCCAAACAGCTTGACCTCGGTGGCGCCGTCCTGCAGCAGGCGCCCCACCGTTCCCTCGGCCTGGTAGCCCACAAACAGCACCGTGCTGTCTGCCCGCCAAAGATTGTGCTTGAGGTGGTGGCGGATCCGCCCTGCCTCGCACATTCCGCTGGCCGAAAGGATGACCTTGGGGGTCTTATTCTCGTTGATGGCCATGGATTCCTGGCTGGTGACCGAAACCTGCAGACCCTTGAAATCCAGAACGTTGATGCCCCGCCCGATCAGCTCCAGCATCTCCGCATCGTAATACTCGGTCAGATCGTCAAAATAGATCTTGGTGGCCTCCACCGCCAGGGGGCTGTCCACGTAGACGGGGAAATGATCGTGCCCCTTGACCAGGCCCTTTTCCTTGATCTCACGCAACAGGTACAGGAACTCCTGGGTACGCCCCACCGCAAAGGAGGGGATCACCACGTTACCGCCCCGATCAAAGGTATCCTGCAGTACGGCAGTTAATTGACCGATATAATCCTTACGCTCCCCGTGCAGACGATTGCCGTAGGTAGACTCGATGATCACCGTATCGGCATAAGAGGGCTTTTCGGGATCCCGGATGAGAGGGCGCCCCACGTTGCCGAGATCGCCGGAAAAGAGCAGTACGTGACGCTGCCCCTCCTCCACCACCGTGATCTCGATGCTGGCGGAGCCCATCAGATGCCCCGCATCCAAAAACCGTACGTTGATCCCGTCGGCGATGGTATATTCCTGATGATAATGACAGGGCACGAACAGCGACAGGGTCTGCACCGCATCCTGCAGGGTATAAAGGGGTACGTAAACCTCCCCGCCGGAGCGCTGTGCTTTACGGTTGCGCCACAACGCCTCCTGCTCCTGGATATGAGCGGAATCCTGCAGCATTATGCCGCAAAGCTTGGCGGTGGCGCCGGTGGCGTAGATCTCGCCCCTGAAGCCCTGGGCCGTCAGCATAGGCAGCTTGCCGGAATGGTCGATATGGGCGTGGGTCAAAAGAACGATATCCACCTCTGCCGCCGTGATGGGCATACTGCAATTTTCATAGATATCTGCTCCCTGCTCCATACCGCAGTCGATGAGGATGCGCTTACCTGCCGCCTCCAAAAGGGTGCAGGAGCCGGTCACCTCGTGGGCGGCGCCTAAAAATTTTAATTTCATTCCTTCCACCTCATTCCATAAACCAAACGTTTTTATTGGTGGACGAGATCGCCACCGCCCCCGCAGAAAGGGCGTTCATTACGTCCTCTTTATCCCGGATCATGCCGCCGGCGATGATGGGCTTGCCGGTGCTTTGAGCCAACTGACGGATGATCTTGGGCATCACCCCCGGCAGTACCTCGTAAAAATCAGCAGGCGAGCTGTTTTTTTCCATATTCTCCAGCACGCGGGAATCTAAAAGAAAATACCGCTGGATGGTCAAAAGACCCTTTTGATGAGCATAGCGGATCAAGGAATTTTTGGTAGAAATAATACCGTCCGCCTTGGTCTCTTCCGCAATAAAATCCACGCTCACGTCCTTGGGTGCCAGACCGTCGATGAGATCCAGGTGCACAATGGCGATCTTCCCCACCGTTTTCACCCGTTCCACCAGCCCGGCGATGGTACAGATATCCCCAAACAGCAAAAAAATGACCCGGCTACGGCTTTCCAGGCACTCTACCAGCTCTTTTTCGCTTTTGGCCGCCGCCACGATAGGCACCTCTTCAAAAAAATCCAGCAGTTGATGCTTCACGTTTTTTCACTTCCTTCTAAGGGTGAAAAGCACCGAAATATGCCGTTTTGAGGCAGATTCAGTTTAATCTTTTCTCCTTTTTATTATAGAATGTTTCGTGGAAAGTGTCAACCAATAAAATAACAGATATACCCCACACCAAAGGGCGGTACCCAAAAGCATTCTCATCACTGTTCCACGCAGGGGAAGGATGGCCCAAAGGGCGGTGGCAAGACCGGCAGCAGTCAACGGTTGTAAGACCCAATCCCGCCACTCGAAGCCCAAGCGGCAGGCCTTGAGCAACGTCCCCATATTGAGGGAAGCCACCAATACGTTGCTGAACACCATCACCCCTAAAAAGCCGTAGATCCCAAACGTCGGCACCGCCACCGCGATCAACAGAATGCGCAGAATAGAATCAATGGTATTGTTGCGTAACGCCTTGCTTTGGCGGTCAAGCCCCTTCAGAAGACCGTCGGCAATGGTGTCCATGTACATGAAGGGGGTGATGGGCGCCAGCACCCGAAGCATCATGCTGACGGTCTTGCTGTGAAACAGCACCTCCCCCAAAAGATCGCCGTAGATAAAAAACACCCCGCTGATCATCACCGAAAGGGTGATGGTGATCCCCAGCGCCCGCCCCACGATGGAGCGGGTGGACTTCCAATCGGACCGGGCGGAGGTATCGGTCACCTCCGGCACCAAAAGCGAAGACAGCGCCGTTAAAAAAGAAGCAGGGAAAAACAGCAGGGGGATCGCCATCCCCTTCAGTGCGCCGAATTGTGCCAGCCCCGCCGAATAACTGCCGGTGTAATGGGCGATGGCGGTGGGGATGAGGATGTTTTCGGTGGTGTGTAAGGCCGTTGAAAGATAGCGGGAGGCCGCCACCGGCAGAGCAATGCGGCGGATGCTCCCCCGGGGTGAGCTTTCCGCCTGCGCCCGAATGGGCTGTCTGCGGCTGACCACCGCCAACAAGAGGCAGGATACCCCTTCCGAGACGGTGTTTGCCAGCACCACCGCCCCCAGCAATACCGAAAATCCCCGATTCCGAAACAGCCATACCGCCGCCACCACGATGAGCATCCGCACCGCCTGCTCGGCCAGCTGGGAAAGACTGCCGGGCAATACCTGTCTGCGGCTGACGAAATAGCCGGTATAGCACCCCGAAACAGTCATAAAGGGCAAGGAAAAGGCCAAAATCTTCAATGCAAGGGCACAATCGAGATTGCCGATCCAGAGGCTTGCCAGAAAGTCGCTCCCCAAAAACAGCACAAGTCCTGCGCCGCCCCCTAAAAGCGCCGCCCATTTCAGGCAATCCCGCAAGGCCCCCTTGGCCAGGCCCGGTTGCTTCAAGGCAAGATACTGAGCCACCAGGCGGGTGACCGCCGCCGCAATGCCCGATTGAGCCAGGGTGATAAACAGATTATAAACTGTGAAGGTGAGGGAATAAAGCCCCATCCCCTCTTCCCCCAGCACGCGGGCCAAAATGACCCGCAGCAAAAGCCCCGCCGCCCGCAAGATAAAGCCGGTGCCGGTCAACAGCACCGCATTTTGAAAAAATTTCCGATTATTCATGCTATAATCTATGCGAAATTCTATGGAAATATCCGCTTGCAATAGGCAATACGCTATGATATTATTAAACTATCTTATAGTAAAGAAGTGACGACCATGAAAATATCCGAGATCATCAAAGGCTCAAAGCCCAGCCTCTCCTTTGAGGTATTCCCGCCCAAGACCGATGCGGCCTACCGGGACGTGGCGGCAGCCGCCCACGCCATCAGCGACCTGAAGCCCTCTTATATCAGCGTCACCTACGGCGCCGGCGGCAGTACCTCCGGCTACACCTTTGATATTGCGGGGGAACTGCTGCAGAACGGAACCACTCCCTTGGTGCACCTGAGCTGTATTCACGCCTCTCGGGAAACGATCCGGAAACAGCTCACCACCCTCAAAGAGATGGAGATCGAAAACATTCTGGCCCTCCGCGGCGATCTGCCCGCGGGGATGAGCGCCGAAAACCTTTCCTACCGCTACGCCAGCGACCTGACCCGTGAGATCCGGGACTTCGGCGGTTTTTGCATCGGCGGTGCCTGTTACCCCGAAAG
>CAYLIT010000069.1:0-8532 GCA_964383835.1 uncultured Eubacteriales bacterium | reverse complement strand
CAAAGGTAAGGGAATAACGGAATTTCTTCTTTTTTAAATAAGGAAGTAAAAAAAACAGCTGTGCCAGCCAGCCCACGGTAAAGGCCGCACCCAAACCATAGATACCGAAACGACGATCCAATACGACAAAGTAAAAGACCATCACCAGGTTGGAGACCAGCGACACCAGGGCGGGGCCGGTGAACTCCCCGTAGGATTGCAGAATACCGATCAGCACGTACACCCCGGCGGCGATCAGCACCACCGGCATGATGATGCGCACCAGGGATACGGCGTAGGTCAGCGCCTCGCCCGAAAGCCCACCCGCCACCAATTTAAGGGCGGCTTTGGGGAAGATCATCCCCAAGGCCGAAAGGGCGGCGGCGATCAGTGCGATGATATTAAAGAAGTTACTGCCGAAGCGATCCGCCTCCTCCCTGGTGCCGTTGGTCAGCTTTTCATTGAAGACCGGCACGAAGGCCGAAACGATGGCGGCGCTCAGGGTGATATCAAATAAATTCAGCGGCAGGGAGCTGGCCGCATTGAAGGCGTCGGCCATGGCGGAAGCGCCGTAATGACCCGCCAACAGCATATTACGGACCATCCCCAAAACCTTGGAGAGCAGTACCGCCGCTACCAGCACTAAATAGGTGCCGATCGCACCCCTTTTTTTCATTATTTTCACCTCTTTTTGGGGTTTTTGGAACCTCCATAAAATGACATAATTTTATTTTGCAACCGTAAAACGCATGGGGTTTTAAACATTATCAACAGGTTTTTGTACAGAAAAATCACGCTTCAATGCGGTTTTTCAAACTTTTCACAGGGTTTTGCACAGGCTTTTGGATTTACGCTGTTGAATAATTTGGTTAACATAATTGGTTTTCGATGGAGAAGGCCGAAAGGGCGTTGAGATCCAGCTCGGCGGTGTGACCCGCCAGGTATTCGTAGTAGCCCTGGGCCCCCACCATGGCGCCGTTATCGCCGCAAAGTGAGAGGGGCGGCATATAAAGAACCTGGTCTTTTTTCTTGCCCTCGGTAAGCTTTTGGCGCAGCATGGAGTTGGCGCTGACACCGCCGGCGATGACCAGCGTTTTTTGACCGTATTGCTCGGCGCACTTGAGGAAATTCTCCGCCAGAACGCCGGTGATGGCGTCGCTGTAGGAGGCGCAGAGGTCGGGAACGTTCAGCTCCTCCCCCTTTTGCTTGGCGTTATGGACGTAATTGACGATAGCGGTCTTGACCCCCGAAAAGCTGAAATCGTAAGGCTCGTCCTTAAAGTGGACGCGGGGGAATTTGATGGCCTTCGGGTCGCCCTCTTTAGCCACCTTATCCATGTAAACGCCGCCGGGATAGCCAAGGCCCAAGATCCGGGCGCCCTTATCGAAGGCCTCCCCCGCCGCATCGTCCTTGGTGCGGCCTAAAATTTTATAATCGGTATAGTCCTTCACCAGCACGATATGGGAATGGCCGCCGCTGACGATCATCGCCAGAAAGGGCGGCTTCAGCTCCGGGTAGGCCAGGTAATTGGCCGCCACGTGGGAGCGGATATGATGCACCGGGATGAGGGGCAGGTTACGGGCGTAGGCGTAGCCCTTGGCAAAATTCAACCCCACCAGCAACGCGCCGATCAGACCGGGAGCGGCAGTTACCGCCACCGCGTCGATATCTGCCTCGTTGAGTCCGCTTTGGCGGATACACTCCTCGGTCAGTTGGGAGATCTTTTCAATATGGTAACGGGAGGCGATCTCCGGCACCACGCCGCCGTAGATGCGGTGGATATCGATCTGGGAGAACACCACGTTAGATATGATCTCGCGACCGTCGCGCACGATGGCGACGGCGGTCTCATCGCAGGAACTTTCAAAGCTTAAAATATTCAATCGGAAACCTCCAGACAATACACGATCCCATCTTCCGATGGTTTTTGATAATAATTCCGACGGACGCCCACAGGGGCAAAGCCGTGTTTTTCATAGAGCTTGCGGGCGGCCTCGTTGGAGGCGCGCACCTCCAAAAAGAGCTGTTTGCCGCCGTGGGTGCGAAAGCCCTCGATCATCGCCGTCAAAAGGGCCGATCCCACCCCTTTTCGGCGGGCGGCAGGCTCTACCCCCACGGTGAGGATATCCCCCTGCTCAAAGCTGATCTGCAAGCCGCCGCAGCCTAAAAAGCTCTCCCCCTCGCAGGCCACGAAGAAGAGGCGGTCGGGATCCTCCAAAGAGCCGTAAAGATCCGCTTCGCTCCAGCATTCTGCCGAAAACAGACGTTGATCCAGGTCGAAGGCAAGAGGTACGTGGGCGGCGGTCATTTTACTTACAGTCATACCAGCTCTCTCCTCTGGCTACCTCGGCCAGCATCGCCACCGAAAGGTCGGCGGCGCCCTCCATCTCACGGCGCAGGAGCTCTGCGGCACGGTCGGCATCGGCCTTGGATGCCTCGATGATCAGCTCGTCGTGCACCTGCAAAATAAGATGCGCGTCCAGCTTTTCACGACGAAGAGCCTGGTACACCCGCACCATGGCGATCTTGATGATATCGGCGGCGGTACCCTGGATGGGGGTATTGAGCGCCACCCGCTCCCCAAAGGAGCGCTGAATGAAATTAGAGGATTTCAGCTCCGGCAGATAGCGGCGACGACCCATCAACGTGGTGACGTAGCCGTCCTTTTTCGCCTGCTCCACGATGCCGGTCATATAGTCCCGCACCCCGCTGTATTTGGCTAAATATTGGTCGATATAGGCCTTGGCCTCTTTTTTGGTGACCCCGATATCCCCTGCCAGGGAAAAATCGGAAATACCGTAAACGATGCCGAAATTCACCGCTTTTGCATGGCGGCGCATCTCGGGGGTGACCATAAAGGCGGGCACGTCAAAGACGGTGGCGGCGGTGACGGTGTGAATATCCTCGTTCTCACGGAAGGCGCGGCGCATCACCTCGTCGCCGGCGATATGGGCCAGCACCCTGAGTTCAATCTGGGAATAGTCGGCGTCCAGTAAAAGATGCTCGTCGTCCTTTGCCACGAACATTCGCCGGAGTTCTCTGCCTAAAGCATCCCGCACCGGGATATTCTGCAGATTAGGCTCAGAGGAAGAAATACGACCCGTTTGGGTGATGGTCTGATTATAGGTGGTACGGATGCGGCCGTCGGGACCGATCAGCTTGAGCATCCCCTCGCCGTAGGTGGAGCGGAGCTTGGCGTACTTACGGTATTCCAAAATCTTCGCCACGATGGGCTCGTCCTTTAATTTTTCCAGTACGTCGGCATTGGTAGAATAGCCGGTCTTGGTCTTTTTACCGCCCTTGAGACCCATTTTGCCAAAGAGGATCTCGCCCAGCTGGCGGGGAGAGTTGAGGTTGAATTCCTCCCCTGCCAATTCGACGATCTCTTTTTCCAAAGCAGCGATACGGTCGGCAAGATCTTCGGTATAGTTTGCCAGGCGATCCCGCTCTACCGCAAAGCCACGCTCCTCCATATCCGCCAAAACAACGGTGAGGGGGAATTCTACCTCGTACAGCAGTTTTTCCTGTCCGTTTTCACGGATACGGTTCAAAATCGCCTCGCATAATTGCGGCAGGGCGGCCACACAATCCTCCGGACGGGCGGCGTTTAAGTTGGTATATTCCTTTAAAAGGTGCGGTAAATCATATTTATCGCCGGGGTCGGCCACGTAGGCCGCCACCATGCAGTCAAAATAGGGCTGACCTTCAAAATCCATGCCGTAAAAGGGCTTGGCGTCGTAGGTGTAGATGTTTTCTATCTGCGAAAGCAGGCTCTCACCGTCCTCCAGGCAAACAACCTTGCCCTCCCAGGCGGCATAGAACCCATCGGTCTTGATGAAATACAGGCCGTTTTTCTTGAAATGATCCAGATAATCGGCGGCCTTGCCGCTGAGGATCTCCGGCCGTTCGAATTTTTCGGGCTCCTTAAGCTCAAAGAGGTTGATGATGCTCTGGAGTTCCAAATCCTCTAACAGAGAAATCAACGAAGAAACGTCAAATTCCGCCACCTTGAGGGCCTCGGGGTTCAATTCAAGGGGAACCTCGCGGCAGATCTTGGCCAGGTCGTAAGAAAGATAGGCGGAGTCCTTACCGTTTTCCAGCTTGGTGCGCAGGGCGGGCTTGAGGTCATCCAGATGGGCGTATACCTCGTCCAAAGAGCCGTACTGACGGATCAGCTCCAAAGCGCCCTTTTCACCGATGCCGGGAACACCCTTGATATTATCGGAGGTATCCCCCTGGATAGCCTTGACGTCAATAAGCTGGTTGGGAGTAAGACCGAATTTTTCCTGAATGGCGGCAGTATCGTAGATCTCCATCTCGCTGGCACCGGCACGGGTGACCGGCATCAGAATGCGTACCCCCGGGTCTGCCAACTGGAAATCGTCCCGATCGCCGGAGACGATATCACATTCATACCCTTGCTCCACGCAATAACGGCTGACGGTGCCGATGATATCGTCTGCTTCGTAGCCGGCCTGCTCTAAGATGGTCACGTTCATGGCACGCAACAAAGCCTTTAACGGCTCCATCTGGGCGGCCAGATCCTCCGGCATCCCCTTGCGCTGGGCCTTGTAATCCGCATACATTTTATGACGGAAGGTTTTCTCACGAAGGTCAAAGGAAACCGCCACCATGTCGGGCTTTGAAAGGTTCAGATATTTATGATACAGCTTTAAAAAACCGAAGATGCCGTTGGTAGGGCGCCCATCCCGGGTGGAAAGGGCACGGATGGCATAATAGGCACGGTTCAATATGGAGTTGCCGTCAAAGATCAGTAATTTCATGGTATTCGATCCCTTTTTCTTTTAAAAATCGTATTAAATCCTCCGGCAGAGGGCAACGGAAGGAAAGCCGCTCGCCGGTGACCGGTTGGGTAAAGGTCAACGTTTCGGAATGGAGAGCCTGACGACCCAAAGCGGGGTCCTCCTTGCCGTACAGGAAGTCCCCTGCAACCGGGGCGCCAAGGTGCGCCATGTGGACGCGGATCTGATGGGTACGCCCCGTCTCCAGCACCAGCCGTACCAGGCTGTAGCCGTTTTTCTGCGCCAGCACCTCATAATGGGTGACGGCGTGATCCCCCGATGGGTCTACCGTCCGCGCCAGCACCGAGCCCTCTTTGCGGGCAATGGGGGCGTCCACGGTGCCTTTTTGCTGAGGTAAAGTCCCTTCTAAAATCGCAAGATAGCTACGAGCCACCTTTTTGGCTTTCAGATCCTCCCCCAGCACCCCGGCGCTGTGGGCGTTCTTCCCCAAGAGAATAGCGCCGCTGGTATCCTTATCCAGCCGATGAACGGGACGAAAGACAAATTCCTTGCCCTTCTGCTGCGTATAGTATGCCACCCCGTTGGCCAGGGTATTGCCGTGATTGCCCAAAGAGGGGTGGGTCGCAAGGTGGGGCGGCTTATTGAGCACCAGCACGTCCTCGTCCTCGTACACCACCGAAAGGGGCATTTCTACCGGCGGGATATGCTCGTTGGCTACCTGACTTTCCTTATTGGCGATCCGCACCGTGAGGGTATCGCCGGCACGGAGCTGTTTTTGCACCGTCACCCGCTTTTTGCCGATGGTGATGCCGTAAGGGTTGCGCTTTAAGGATGCCAGCACACGGGAAGAATAGCCCCGTTGCTTTAAATAGGAAAGCACGGTGCGCCCTGCGTCCGTTTCTTCAATTTGGTAGGTGATTTTACGATAATCCATTCAAAATCTCTTCCAATACGTCCCCCACCGCCTGTGCCATCGAAGCAAAGCCGAAATCGGTGGGATGAGTACCGTCCACCGTGCCTTCGTCCAGGCAGAGGGCGGTCAACCGTTCGTTATTGATAAAATAAACATTTTTATCACCACGGTTCAGAGCGTTCCGATAGGTAGCCTCGATCACCGCACGGTTTCCCACGTCCCGGGAATTGAGAAGCCTTTTGGGACGGTTCATCAGAATGATGGGCAGGTCGGGGTTCGCTTCACGGATCTGCAAAAACATCGGCTCATGGGTATTTTGCAGGTGTTCCGTGGTTCTGGCATTATGGTCGTAATCAAAGACAAAAACCGACATGGGAAGCCCCTTAATGTACGCTCCCATCTCCGGCTCTCCTTTGGCGTTACCGGAAAATCCGAGATTGACATAATCCGCATTCAGCCGACGCTCGATGACCGACTGATAGCTTCTGCCCGGTCGAGAGGCGCATCCCCCCTGGGTGATGGAAGAGCCGTAATAAACAATGGGCTTGAGCTCCCGATACGGAGTGGGCTCTTCTACTTTCGCAGTCTCCTGCAGGCCAACGTAAAGATTTTTCACGCCGGAATAAAGGGGGAAATTGATGGTGAGCTCACGCTCTGCGGTTCCGCCCAGATCGATCACGCTCTCGTAGCCGTCCTCCAGAGTCTTGGGCGGAACGAAGGTGTTGACGTAACGACCGTCGGCATAAAGATCAAGGCCTGCACTGCCCGTCAGCGCAAAATGGGACATTTTTCCAACGTTATGCATTTCGACACGGATGGCAACGTATTTGCTGTCGGTACGGAAGCGAACTCTACCGCCGGCGGTTTTGTTGTGCAGTCTTAAAACGCCCTCGCTGACGGTTTTCGCCACCGACTCGGGCAGACGGCGATAACAGCCATCCTCACGAAAAACGCCGTAGATTTCAAAGGGCTTTTGATCCACGTCATAAAAACGGACGTCCTCTTTATCGATCGTGGTATTTACAATGAAATTTTTATCGATCTTCTCCATGCTCGACATATACTACACCACCTTAATAGTATTTTTATAATTATAACATATAATATAACATTTTACAATTAAATTCTTTAGCTTTTACCGCCCCTTTTCGGCAAAATCGGCGGGGTACGGGTGGTATACTGGGAGCATGATCGTATACGTTGACGTTTTATTTTTTACCAATCTGATGATGGACACCCTATTGCTGGCCACCACCGCCCTGATCGCGGGGCGCAAGCCCCGGGCGGGCAGACTGCTCTCTGCCGCGGCGTTGGGGGCGCTTTGCGGGTGCTGTTTATTTTTTGCAGAGCTGCACCCGGTGGGGACGGTGCTGTTGAAGCTGTTATTGCCGGCAGGGCTGTTGCTCATCGCCTTCCCCTTTGAGCGGCTTTCGGTCTACGGCCATACGGCGCTGATCTACCTGGCGGCGCATCTGCTGTTCGGGGGCGGGATGTTTGCCTTTTACGCCTTCACCGATGCGGGGAGCCACATGCGGTATTCCGGCGGGGTCTATTACATGGATCTGCCCCTTTGGCTGCTTCTGACCCTGGCCTTTGGATTTTACGGGCTGGTGCGGGGGTTCTTTCATCTGGTGGATCGGCGTAAAGAAAAAAGCTTTTTACATACCCTCACGGTGGACGGAAACGAGCTGTTGGCGCTGTTGGATACCGGCAATTCTCTTTACGACCCCATCTCGCTCCTGCCGGTGATCTTGTGTCAGTGGGACGCTCTGCCTCTGCCGGAGGAGCTGGTACGGGCGGTGGTACACAAGGACGCTACCGCTCTGCCGCAGTTATCCGCGAAATACCCGGCGTTGAAGCTCAGGCTTCTTCCCTACACCGACGCCACCGGCGCCGCCGCCCTGATCTACGCCTTTCGGCCAAAAGAGCTGACGGTGGACGGCATCGGGCGGGACGGCTTGGTGGGACTGACCCTGCAACCTTTTTCAGAAGACAACCGTTTTCAAGCATTACTACACAGAGACTGGAGTAACCTATGAATATTATCCGATATTACCTTACTTATCACCCCACGTTGGCAAAACTGTTGCGGAGATTGGCGGGCAAGGTGCATTATGCCAACGGGTACGTTACCCTTCCCCCGCCCCTTTCTGCCGAGGAGGAGCAGGCGTATATCCGCGCCCTGGATGCGGGAGAGCAGTATGCGGTGCAGAAGCTGATCGAGCACAATCTCAGGTTGGTGGTGTATATTGCCAAGCGGTTTGAGAATACGGGGATCGCCGCCGACGATCTCATTTCCATCGGCTCCATCGGGCTTATTAAGGCCATCAATACCTTTCGCTCGGATAAAAATATCAAGCTGGCCACCTATGCCTCACGGTGCATTGAGAATGAAATTCTGATGTTTTTAAGAAAGAACCACGGACAGAGGATCGAGGTCTCGCTGGATGAACCCTTGAACATCGATTGGGACGGCAACGAGCTGTTGCTTTCGGACATTTTAGGCACCGACGCGGACAGCGTTTCCAAAAATTTAGAGGAGGATATCGAGCGTCAGATTTTGCACGCCGCCCTGGAGCGGATCCCCATCCGGGAGCGGATGATCATGGAGATGCGGTTTGGACTCGGAGGATATCGGGAGATGACCCAGAAGGAGGTGGCGGACGTACTGGGCATCTCGCAATCGTATATTTCAAGGCTGGAAAAAAAGATCATCAGCCGATTAAAGCGGGAGATCGAAAAAAGTTTATAAAATTTCCGTGTTTTTGATTGACAATTAAGGAATTTGAGGTTATAATACATATCACGGCACGGAGGTATAGCACAGCTGGTTAGAGCACTTCGTTCACATCGAAGGGGTCGCAGGTTCGAATCCTG